>NZ_KV810430.1:74222-119085 GCF_001812775.1 Rothia sp. HMSC068F09 | reverse complement strand
GTAGTCGCGGTAGGGGTTGTCCTTGGAGGAACGGGACTCCTTGAACCAGGGGTGCTGGTCGGAGGTGTGGTTAGCGACCAGGTCCATCAGGATCTTGATGCCGTGCTTGTGAGCGGTTTCGAGCATCTCGTCAAAGTCTTCCATGGTGCCGAAGTCACTCATGATGGCGAAGTAATCGGAAATGTCGTAGCCGTTATCCACGTTCGGCGAATCGAACACGGGGGAGAGCCAGATGACGTTGATGCCCAGCTTAGCCAGGTAGGGCAGCTTCTCGGTGATACCCTTCAGGTCACCGATGCCGTCGCCGTTAGCGTCGTTGAAGGAACGGGGGTACACCTGGTACACCACGGCTTCCTTCCACCACTGGCGGCCTTCGTAGGAGGGAACCTCGTATGCTTCGGAGTTGCTCATAATTGCCTTTCTGTACCGGCGGGTTACGCCGAAGAGAAAAAAGGAGTCTGTGATTGAAGTATAGGGCGAGGGGGACCGGAATGTCTGTGCCGGATCCCCCTCGCGCATTACATTTTTGGGGCGTGCCTACTTAGCGTTGCCGAAGAGGTAAACCTTCGCCTCGTAGGGGCGCAGCAGGGTGCCCTCGTCGGTGAACTCGCGGTTCTCATCGCGGTAGTTCGAGCTAATCAGCTTCGGAGCGTTCTCGATAGCCTTCAGCTCGGTCGGGGAGAGGGCCTGCGAGTTGGTCAGCACCACCGAATCCAGGTTGCCGCCCGCGTAGTTCAGCTGCACGGTGTCGTCGGTGAAGTTGGCGACGACCAGCAGGGCGCGCTCGCCGGTTGCGGCTGCGTCCTCGTCGGAGTTCACGCGCAGGTAGGCGTAGACCTGGTCGTCCTCTTCATCCAGCAGGCGGTACTCGCCGGTCAGGATAATCGGGTGCTCGTGACGTAGCTTAATCAGGTCGCGGTAGTGGTAGAACACCGAATCCGGATCTGCCAGCTCGGACTCCGCGTTGATCTCGGGGTAACGCGGGTTCAGCTTCAGCCACGGGGTGCCGGTGGTGAAACCTGCGTTCTCGCCGGCGTTCCACTGCATGGGGGTGCGTGCGTTGTCGCGGCCGGAGGCGCTGATGTAGCGCAGCATGTCCTCGGGGGAGACGCGGCCCGACTCCTCAACGTACTTGCGCCAGGAGTCGTGAATCTCCAGGTCGTTGTAGTCCTTCACATCGTCGAAGAAGACGTTGGTCATGCCCAACTCTTCGCCCTGGTAGATGTAGGGGGTGCCCTGCATCATGTGCAGCACGGTACCCAGCATCTTGGCGCTGACGGTGCGGTACTCGGGGGAGTCGTTACCGAAGCGGGAGACGGTGCGCGGCTGGTCGTGGTTGTTCCAGTACAGGGAGTTCCAACCGCGGCCGTACAGGCCCTCCTGCCAGTGGGTGAGGACCTTCTTCAGGTCAACCAGGTCGAAGCGGCGGTCGGACCACTTACCGGTCACGCCGCCCTCGGAGGCGTCCACATCCATGTGCTCGAACTGGAAGACCATCTGCAGCTCGTTGCGGTCGAAGCCGGTGTAGAGAGCGGCGTCGTCCACGGTCACGCAGGGGGTTTCGCCCACGGTCATGACCGGGTACTTGCTGAGGACCTCGCGGTTCATCTCCTGCAGGAACTCGTGCACGCGCGGGCCGTTAGCGGCGACAGCCAGGGAGTTGTCCAGACCGCCAGCCAGGACTGCCGGGTCATCGGGGAAGGAGAGATCCTTGGAGATCAGGTTGATGACGTCCATGCGGAAGCCGTCCACACCCTTGTCCAGCCAGAAGCGCATGATGTCGTAGACCTCTTCGCGGACCTTCGGGTTCTCCCAGTTCAGGTCGGGCTGCTTGATGGAGAAGTAGTGCAGGTAGAACTGGCCGGTCGCCTCGTCCCACTCCCACACGGAGGGGCTGAAGCAGGAAATCCAGTTGTTCGGCGGGATCGGGTTGCCGTCCTCGTCGAAGCCCTTCGGGTCGCGCCAGATGTAGTAGTCGCGGTAGGGGTTGTCCTTGGAGGAGCGTGCCTGCTTGAACCATTCGTGCTCATCGGAGGTGTGGTTGACGACGAGGTCCATCATGAGCTTGATGCCGTGCTCGTGCGCGGTTTCGAGCAGCTTGTCGAAGTCTTCCATGGTGCCGAACTCGGTCATGATGGCACGGTAGTCGGAGATGTCGTAGCCGTTGTCGTCGTTCGGGGAGGCGTAGATGGGGGAGAGCCACAGCACCTGAATGCCCAGGTCGGCGAGGTACGGAATCTTCTCGGTGATACCGGGCAGGTCGCCGATGCCGTCGCCGTTGGAATCATTGAAGGAGCGGGGGTAAATCTGGTAGACAACGGGTTCCTGCCACCACTGGGTCTGGGTCGTCATTGTTCTTCCTTCCCTTGGGGTCTCGTAACTGAGTAGTTGCTATTTTCGCCGCCGGGGCGGTTAGGTTTTTGTCGTTTAGTGCAGCTGGTCGAGGGGCTTCAGGACGCTCTGCGGGGCCCAGCTTGCGGGGTCAATTTCCAGGAGTAGGCCGCTGTGATCGGAGATCGCCTCGGGGGAGTTATCCCGGAAGACCACCGCGTGGGAGGCCACGTCGACGAGACGGTCTGTGAACACGAAATCGATGCGCTTGGCGTCCGAGGAGCCCTCCCAGCCGGCAATCTCGCGGTGCACGGTGTTTTCACCCTTGGTGTGCTTCGCGATGGTGCGGGTATCGATTAGGCCGGTAGAGGTTACGAAGGCGTAGCCCTCGTCGGGCAGGTGCGCGGCGGAGTTGAAGTCGCCGCCGAGCAGTACGGGGGCGGTTTCGGCACATTCGGCCAGGGCCTGCGAGAGGCGGGTGAATTCCTGAGCGAAGAGGGGCTCACCGTCGAAGTCCCACCAGGACATGTGGGTGGTTGCGCACCAGAAAGGACCGGAGGGGGTCTCGATGAGGGCGGCCTGCGCGGCGCGGTGCTGCACCTGGAAGTAGGTGTAGTCGGGGGACATATCGATGGGCCTAATGCCGCGGATCGGCATGCGCGAGAGGATGGCCATGCACTCGTCGTAGCGCTCCCACCCGAGGTGAGTCTCGGTGAGGGTCCACTCGTAGCGGGCGCCGAGCGCCCCCAGCGCGCGCACGAGGAGTAGGGCGTAGTTGTCTTCGCGAACCGGGATGCCCGCGCCGCCGCGGAAGTGGAGGGGATGTTCCACCACGGGGGTGGAGGTCAGCTGGTTGACCTCCTGGAGGGCGATAACGTCCACCTGCTGATCAACGATGAACTGCGCGAGGGTGCGGATCTTGTCAATCTGATGGATTTCGCACCAGCTGTGGGTGTTGAGGGTGAGGAAACGCATATATATAAGTTCCGATTGGGTTTCGGGTAGGGGTACGGGGTGGGCACGTCGGATGGCTCTCCCTGTGGAAGCTCTGAGTGGTGGAGGGCGGTCTCCGGCCGCGCAAGTATGTTCATGCTATCGAGTCTGAGCCCCGGCAGACAGGGGAAAAGCTTGATTATTCTCCAGTATTTTTACCCGGTGCCGGGATATGTTTCAGGTTGTGAAAAACTCTTTCAGAACTGTCCTTCGGGTGCCTATGGGTCGGAATGAAGTGGCATTATTATTTCTGTCTAAAACACATTCGGCATTTAGCGCGCGCAGGTCGTGTGGTGTGCATCTCATACACTTTCAAGGGTGTTTATAAAGATGCGTTAGCCCAGGCGGGCAAAGACCGCCCGCCCCTTGCGCCCGCTCACTCGATACCCGAAAGGGCGTATAGCCTCATGATGGAAAAAGTACAGAGGTTCGGCTCTGCCATGCTGGCACCCGTTCTTCTCTTCGCATTCGCTGGCCTCGCGGTCGGTATTTCAATTATCGCGCAGAACGACCAGCTGATTGGTCTGGCTGCCGATAAGAACAACCTCTGGTCGCAGTTCTGGGCCGTGTGGGAGTCCGGCGCATGGACCGTCTTCAACCAGATGGAACTGCTCTTCGTGATCGGTCTGCCCATTGCACTGGCAAAGACCGCTAACGCACGTGCAGTGATGGAAGCTGCAATGGTCTACCTGACCTTCAACTACTTCGTCGGCACCATGCTCAAGGTATGGGGCAAGGGCGGCACCGGTTTCTTCGACCTGGACTACACCACCGACATCTCTGAGAGCGCGGCAGGTACCGGTCTGAAGATGATCGCCGGTATCAAGACCATGGACACCGGTATCTTCGGTGCAATCATCATCTCCGCAATCGTGGTGTGGGCACACAACCGCTGGTTCGACAAGAAGCTGCCCGACTTCCTCGGCATCTTCCAGGGTTCCCAGTACGTCTACGGCGTCTGCTTCTTCCTGATGATGCCCATCGCCTTCCTGTTCTCCTGGCTGTGGCCCTACGCTCAGCACGGCATCTCCTCCCTGCAGGGCTTCTTCATCGCATCCGGCGCACTCGGCGTGTGGGTTTACACCTTCCTCGAGCGCTTCCTGATTCCGACCGGTCTGCACCACTTCATCTACTCCCCGTTCGTCTTCGGTAACGTTGTTACCCCGAACGGTATTGCTAAGGACTGGCCGACCCACCTGACCGAGTTCGCAAAGAGCGACAAGCCCCTCAAGGAACTGTTCCCCGGCGGCGGCTTCGCACTGCACGGTAACTCCAAGGTCTTTGCACCCATCGGTATCGCAGCGGCGTTCTACACCACTGCTCGTCCCGAGAAGCGCAAGGAAGTTCTCGCTCTGATGATTCCCGTCTGCCTTACCGCAATCCTGATTGGTATCACCGAGCCCCTCGAATTCACCTTCCTGTTCCTGGCACCCCCGCTGTTCCTGGTCCACGCAATCCTGGCAGCATCCATGGCAGCAATCATGTACCAGCTGGGTCTGGTTGGTTACATGGGTGGCGGTTTGCTGGACTTCCTGTTCCAGAACTGGATCCCGCTGTGGGCAAACCACTCCGGCACCTACCTCATGCAGATTGGTGTGGGCCTGTGCTTCACCGTCCTGTACTTCGTAATCTTCCGCTTCATGATTCTGAAGTTCGACTTCAAGACCCCCGGTCGTGAAGAAGACGGCGGCGAGACCAAGCTCTACAGCAAGGCAGAGTACAAGGCTGCCAAGGCCGCTGAGAAGAACGGCGGCGCAGCCGCTGCCGGTGACGCAGAAGGCGCCGACCTCTACGCACCCCGTGCGGCTGGCTTCCTCGAGCTGCTCGGTGGCGCAGACAACATCACCACCGTGAACAACTGCGCAACCCGCCTGCGTGTCTCTGTGGCCGATGAGTCTCTGGTCAGCACCTCGGACGCAGAGTTCAAGAGCGCTGGCGCCCTGGGTGTTGTCCGTAAGGGCAAGGCCTTCCAGGTGATCGTCGGTATGGACGTTCCCCAGGTCCGCGAGCGTTTCGAGACCATGGTGAACAGCTCCAAGACCAACGTCTAGAGCCATCGCATTTGCTCGCCGCGTAGTTCGCGCATCGGGCAGTGAATAATCCGCTTCGCCGGCGGTACCGGATACATCCGGTGCCGCCGGCGAAGCTGTATCTTGGGTATCCTTGGCCCCGGTTGTGGGCCTCTCTCGAAAGGTTCTGCGTGAGCGGGAACAATATGGCAGAACCGGGCTGTGGAATCCGAAGCGTGTAATATTTATATATTGCTCACCATCGGATTCAGGAGCTCTGAGTGGATTTACAAGACGTCGTGAATGCGAATCAGCACCGGTTCAGCGAAACTGAACGGGAAATTTTGGCCTTCATGCTGGAGAACGAGGAATTCGTCGCGGAGTCGACGATTAATTCTTTGGCGCACAAAACCTACACCTCGACCAGTTCGATTATTCGACTGACGAAGAAGCTGAACTTTTCAGGATTCGCTGAGCTGAAGTACTTCATCAAGTCTTCCCTTAGCCGTAGTGAGCCCTTCAACCCCCGCTTCATCGAGAGCGGCCGCGAGGATATTCAGCGCACCTACGACTACCTCGACCACATGGAGTTGAGCGGTCTGCTTAAACGCATCTACGAGGCGCGCACCGTCTACTGCTTTGGCACCGGTTACGCTCAGCGCAACGCGGTGCAGGAGTTCGCCAAGTCCATGCAGGCCTGCGGCAAATTCTGCCACGTTATTCCGGCTCGCAACGAGTTCGAGAGCGCCATGAACACCATGACCCAGGACGATGTGGTGATTATCGTGTCGTTCTCGGGCCAGACCGAGAACATGCGCGAGCACATCAAGATGCTGTCGCTGCGCCGTATTCCCATGGTTGCGGTGACCGCGATTGGCGTGAACTACATGTCCTCGCACGCCGAGTACTCCCTGCACTACCAGGCGACCCCCACCCACATCAGCACCCAGCGCAAGCCCTACCACTCGTTCGTGGCTCTCTGGGTGGTGCTGGACTACGTGGTGCGTCGCTACATTGAGTACTCGGAAACCGCGCGCCGAGAATCCCTCAGCAAGCAGGTTGAGGATGCCCTCGACGGAGGCACCGAAACCACCCCGTAGTTGCGGGCGCTCCTGCCCGGAGCCAATTTATTCCCGCTGCCCTGAATCTACCTCCTGAACAGAACCCGAAAGAGACACCTTCGTGACCGCAATCCTGGCGCTGATTGATAACTCCGAGAAGATGCGTAAGTACCTTTTCTGGTACCTCATGATTATTCCGGCCCTCCTCTTCTTGTGGATTGCCGTGGGTGCGGCAAACTCCCAGATGAGCTTCCAGGACGCCATGAAGATTCCCTTCTTTACGGTTGCTTTCATGAACGGATGCTTGAGCCTGCTGCTGGGCGGTACCCTTAAGCTTGCGGGAATCGAGAATGAGCGCACCGAACGAGCCTATGCTCTGTATTTGATTATCTTGCTGGCCGTCATCGGTAACCTGCCCGGCGCGCTCCTGTCCTTCTTCCTCTTCCGTTCCCTGCGCTTCGGTAACCTGGAGGGTGAACTGGCCCCCAGGTACCGCCGGGTCCTGCTGGCGGCCGTGGCGTTTTATGTCATGGTGGCTTTGGTGCTCACCGTGGCTAATCTCTCGATGACGCTGGGCTAGGACGCTATCGTAGATTGAAGAACGCCTGAGCGCGAGGACCGCTCACGAAGCACCACCGGATTGCACGCCGTGCATCACACTGACATACAAGGATAGTCGAGACGTGAATCATACTCCTGATTCTGTTCACATGCAGAACACCGACGGAACCCCGAGCGATACCGCCGAGGTGCCCGTCGCATCGGCGACCCCCGAAGAACAGGCGCAGCTTGCCGAAACGACCGAACCCGAGATGAGCATCGCCGAGCTTCCCCCGCACCTGAACCCCGCCCACGAGGACTTCGACCCCTCGGCGGGGCTTGAGCGTTGGGCCGAACAGATGGACGTCTACACCGGCCCCGACGCGATGCTTGACTTCAACCAGGTCGACTACGTGCACATCGACCTGTCGGAGGCGAATCCCTCCGGCCTGGCTCAGCTACTTGCCGGACGTAAGACCCGCCTCTCCACCATCCTGCGCGAAAAGTCGCAGCTGGAGGCGGGCATGCGCTCCGCCCGCACCCTGCGCACCAAGATTTACGAGCTTGCCACCGACCATGGTCTGGACTCCGGCTACTTCGTGGCGGGCACCGCATCCTGGCTTTCGCACGACACCCGCGAGGCCGCCGCAGCCTACGAGAAGCGCTTCATCGCGCCGATCCTCATGGCGCCGCTGAGCATCACCCCGCACCCGAAGGATGACGACTTCGAGCTGCGCCTGGCCGGCTCCGCGCGCCTGAACCCCGCCATGGTCCGCCAGATCAAGCAGGAGTACGGCATCGACCTGGGCACCATGGACGTGGCCCAGCTGGCGAACTCCATGTCTCGTCTGGATCCGGAGCCGGTCATCGAGCGCATGCGCGCCTCGGCCGGCCGTATCCCGGGCATGACCATCGAGTCGAAGTACTTCATCTCGACCTTTGCCGACCTGAAGGAAAGCCTGGGCGAGCTGCCCCACACCGCCATCACCCCGCTCGTGCGTGACGTGGCGGCGCTGAAGGTGCCGGGCGTGAAGCCGCGCGAGCTGAACGCCCACAACCTGCAGCAGCCCCTGGACCAGCGCGACCCCGCCGAGGAGATGCTCCTGCTCGACGCGGACGCAAACGCCCAGGATATTATCGACACCGCGGTGAGCGGTTTCTCCTTCACCGTGACCGCGGCCCCCGGCACCGAGCCGCTGCGCACCGCCGTGAATATTGCCTCCGCCCTCATCGGCCGCGGCAAATCCGTGCTGGTTGTGGGCGAGAAGCGTTCGACGCTCGCCGAGTTCTCGGCCCTGCTCAAGCGCACCGGCATCGACAGCCTGCGCTACGACCTGCTGGCCGAACACGATTCGGAGGCGCAGCGAGCCGAATTTATCCGCGCCATCGTACGCAACGAAAGTGCCGAGGAGCCGAACTCCGAGGACCTCAACGAGGAACTGTGCGCCACCCGCCAGACCCTCATCGACCACACCCGCGCTCTGCTCACGAAGGACCCGCACTGGCAGATTTCGGTGTACGCCGCCCTGCAGCGTCTGGCCGAGCTGACCGCATCCGAGGACGGCCCGGCCACCCGCGTACGCTTCGACCGCCCCATGCTGGACTCCCTCCTGGAACGCGATCAGGTACGCGCCGAGCTCGTGCGCCTGGGCGAGATTGACGGATTCGCCGCGGCCTCGCGCACCTCGCCGTGGTACCGCGCCCGCCTGGTCAATGACGAGGAGGCCGCGGAGGCCTACGCCCTGGTCATTACCCTGAAGTCCTCCCTGCTGAATCTGCGCGAGGCCATGAACCGTATGGCCGCCATGCTGGGCCTGCGCCCGGGCCGCACGATTGCCGAGTGGGAGTCGCAGCTGGCGATCCTGATGCGCATTCGCGAGACGCTTAAGCGTTTCCGCGCCGATGTGTACGACCGCCCCGTGACCGATCTGATTGCCGCAACCGCCTCCGGTGCGTGGCGTCGCGAGAACGGCATCGAGATGAGCAGTATGCAGCGCTCCCGCCTGCGTCGCGCGGCGAAGGAGTACATCCTGCCCGGCGTGAACATCGGGGATTTGCACGAACAGCTCAAGATTGTGCAGACCGAACGTGCCGAGTGGATTCGCCATATCGAGGCACCCCGCACCCCGCAGATTCCGCAGAACCTGGATCAGCTGGCCGACGCCCTGAACTCCCTGGTGTCCGAGCTGGCGGGCTTGGGTATCGTGCTTGCCGATACGATCGACGGCACCGACTTTGTGCGCACCGACCTGGACGTTTTGGACGCCCGCCTGGACGCCCTCATGGACGACCGCGTCCTGCTCATGACCCTGCCCGAACGTGACGCACTCCAGCAGAAGCTTCACGAACGCGGCCTGTCCGAGCTGCTGGATGACCTGTACGCCCGTCAGGTACCGACCGAAGTTGTCGCGGCCGAGCTGGAGCTTGCCTGGTGGCAGTCCGCGCTGGAGTTCCTGCTGGAACGCCACGAGGGTAAACTGCTGGACGGTGACCGCCTGCGAGACACCGAATCCCGCTTCCGTCGCGCCGACTACGCCCACATGACCAGCGCTCCGGCCCGCCTTCTGGCAAAGGTCGCGCGCGTGTGGACCGACCGCATCGAATCCGAGCACGACCAGGCGGCCTACCTGAAGAGCCAGCTGCGCGGCTACGAGTTCGTGCTGGAGGAGCTGCTGACGCACGCGCCCGTCATGGCGCGCACCCTGCTGCCCCTGTGGACCGCCAGCCCCTTCGCCCTGGCCCGCAAGGTGCCGGCCTCGATGCGTTTTGACACGGCCATCCTGCTGGACTCTGAATCCACCCCGCTGGCGGCCAATCTGCCGGCTATCACCCGCGCCGACCAGGTGATCGCCCTGGGCGACCCGCACTCGGGATACCCCTCGCCGTTCATCGTGTCCGCACCGACCTTCGGAGCGCCGGACCCCGCCGATGAACAGCTGGACAGCACCTTCGACGTGCTCGCCACGGTACTGCCGAACCGCACCCTGGCCATGCTGCACCGCAGCATGGACCCGGTGATTCTCGACTACCTGAATCGCGAGTTCTACGATTCGCAGCTGCACGCCGCCCCGGTGAGCCGCGCCTCCTCGCAGCCGGCCGCAACCCTGACCGTGGAGTACATCGACACTCGCGGCAAGGTGAGCGATAACGCGAACCTTGATTCGCCCGGCGTTGAGGTCGAGCGCGTCACGAACCTGGTGCTGGAGCACGCCTACCGCACCCCCGACCGCTCCCTCGCGGTCGTGACGGCCAGCCCCAAGCATGCTCAGCGCGTGGCCGAATCGGTGCGTCACGCCCTGAACCTGTACCCGCAGCTCGCCCCGTTCTTTGCCGCCGGCGAGGAGTCTTTCCGCGTGGTCGACCTGACACGCGCCGAGACCCTCGAACGCGACACCGTAATCTTCTCGCTGGGTGTGGGACGCGCCCGCCTGGGCCAGGCCTCCTATGACCTGGGTCAGCTCTCCACCGAGCACGGCCGTCAGGGCTTTGTCGTGGCGCTAACTCGCGCCCGCCGGGCCCTGCGTATCGTCTCGTGTATCGACCCGACCGAGCTGGACCCGCAGAAGCTACACCACGGCGCGGTCGACTTCTACCACCTGCTGCGTGAGCACGCGGAACGCCAGGCCCGCGAAGAGGCCGAGGCGAAGGCACAGCGCGTGCCCGAGACTCTGCCGCGCAATGCCTTCCTAGCTACCGACGAGCAGGAAACCCCCGACCTGGGCGATTGGCTGCTCAACGATCTGGTGGCGCGTTTGCAGGCCCGCGGCGTACGCGTGACGCAGGGTGAAGGTGACATCGCGCTGATTGCGCACGCCCCCGAAAAGCTCGTGGCCGAGCCCGTGCCCGCCCTGGGCGTGGCTCCCGTGGTTTCCTCCGGCCCGAGCGCTCCCGCCGCGATGCCTCTGGTGGCTTGCTCCGACGGCGAGCAGAACTACGCGCGGGCCTCGGTGCGCGAGCGTACGCGCCTGCTACCCGAGCGCCTGAGTCGCACCGGCTGGAACTACATCACGCTGGGCACCCTGGAGGTCTTCTCCGACCCGGACGGCGTGGTGGCGCGCATCCTGCACTACCTGGACATGGACGAGGATGCTGAGGACCGTGGCTAACTATTCGCCCGTGCCCAAACCCCGACGCGGTAACCGCCGGGTGAGCGGGGGCGGAACCGTGGGAGGTGCCGAACCCCGTCTTGCGGGTCTGGACCCGTCGTCGGGGACCCCCGCTGCCGCGGTGCCCGGCGACCGGTCGGCCGCGCCAAAAACTGCCGATTCCGGCGGTGGCTCCGGCAGTAGCTCGCGGAAGAAGCGCACCGCCCACGGCGCCTCGAAGCCCCTCACCCCCGAGGAGAAGGAGCGCCTGGAGTGGATGCGCCAGCAGCGTCCCCCGCACTGGGGTAACAACATCGTCTAGGCTTCGGTGGCATGAGGCCGCGAGCCATCATCCAATACACGCTAGGGCGGCGGGTACCTGTTCGGTACCCGCCGCCCTAGCGTGTTATCGAACGCCGAGCCGGTCGGCGCTATCCATCCGTCGCGTTCTGCGACAGCTGGTTTGAATTCTTATTAGTTTGAGTTCTTATCGGTGCTGTAGAAGCCGGAGCCCTTGAAGGTAATGCCCACGGTGTTGTAGCGCTTGCGCAGGGTCTCCTGACCGCACTGGGGGCAGACGCGCAGGGCATCGTCGCTAAAGGACTGGCGCTGTTCAAATACGTGATTGCAATTCTTACACTGGTAAACGTAAACCGGCATAACTTCCTTCGCCCATTGATATTTCGTTGATTACGGTTAATTGCGTGGTTTGAGTGTACCGCTTTTGAATCGTGAGGGGTATTTTGTTTTCTTCCCACGACTAAAAGTAACGCGGCGTATTCGTTATGAGGGGTTCTGCGCGGTGCGTTCTGCCGGGCGGTAGGTTCCTTCTTCGGTCAGAATAACCGGCAGGATACTGTCCCAGCGGTCGTAGGGGACGGTTTCGTAGATTTCCTCGGCGAAGACGATGCCGAGGGTCTTCTCACGCAGTTGTTCCTCGCTCAGCAGGGGGATGATTCGGTCGTAGTAACCGCCTCCCTGGCCGAGGCGATGCCCGGTCGCATCGTAGGCGAGGGCGGGGATGAGGCGCACATCGGCCTCGACGAATGCCTGTACGTCGCGTTCTTCGCCCTCGGGTTCGGGGATTCCCATGGGGCTGCAGGGGTGGTCAATGGTGGGATCCCACTCAACCCAGGCGAGGGTTCGACGGGGACGGACGACCGGCACGATGATGCGGTGTCCGGCCTCGTGCAGGCGGGTAAGTGCCTCGGTGATGGGAGGTTCCGAAGGCGTGGGCAGGTACGCGGCAACCGTGCCGGGGGAGTGCAGACGCTCCCGCACCTCGCGCAGAATATTCTCGGTGAAGAGGTCCTGCACTCGCCGCTGTCCGGCGGGCCCACGCTCGCTGCGAGCGATGAGGCGTCGGGGACGAATCTGCGAGCGGAGGATGTTCTTATCCAGGGAGATATCCTCGGCGCTGGCGCCCGAATCGGAGGTGCTGGTGGCTACTGCGGTGTTGAAGTGCATGGGGGTCCCATCGTCGTTGCGGGGTGAGCGGTGTCTTGGACGTGAGGTACAGACTCGCGGCGTAGGCCCCAAATCTCGCGAATGGTGGAGATTTGTGAAGGGGCACACTTCCCTTAGTATAGGACGATTTAAAGAAAGAGCGGCGTGCCGATCTTTTGATATTTTCGGTATCTGCACGAGCCTGTATGCAGTTCATCACGTTAGGGATTTTTCACGTCATAGTTTCATCGATTCGACCTAAGTACTTTACAACTTAGGGTATTCTTGTGGCATGGCTACTGAAATTAAGTCTGTTACTAAGGCGGTTATTCCTGCCGCCGGTTTGGGCACCCGATTCCTGCCCGCCACGAAGGCCACCCCGAAGGAAATGCTCCCCGTCGTTGATCGCCCCGCGATTCAGTACGTGGTGGAGGAAGCTGTTCGTGCCGGCCTGCACGATGTTCTGATGATTACCGGTCGCAACAAGCGCGCTCTTGAGGATCACTTCGACCGTGTTCCCGTTCTGGAGCGTCAGCTCGCCGAGCAGGGTAAGGATGCTCTGCTGGCTTCGGTTCTTGAGACCAACGAGCTTGGCGGCGACCTGCATTACGTGCGTCAGGGTGACCCGAAGGGTCTGGGCCACGCCGTGTTGCGTGCAAAGCGCCACGTGGGTGACGAGGCTTTCGCCGTTCTGCTCGGTGACGACCTGATTGATGAGAAGGAAGACCTGCTCTCTCGTATGGTGGAGGTTCAGGAGCGTACCGGCGGTTCCGTCGTCGCTCTGATGGAGGTTCCCCGCGAGGCAATCTCGGCTTATGGCGCTGCCGCCATTGAGACCGTTGAGGGCGAAGATGGCTTCGTCAAGATTACCGGTCTGGTGGAGAAGCCTGCAGCTGATGAGGCTCCCTCGAACTACGCGGTGATTGGCCGTTACGTTCTGAGCCCGAAGGTGTTCGAGGTTCTGGAGAATACCGCTCCGGGCCGCGGCAACGAGATTCAGCTGACCGACGCCCTGCAGACCCTGGCTCAGGGTGACGGTGAGGGCGAGGGCGTCTACGGCGTGGTCTTCTCCGGCCGCCGTTTCGACACCGGCGATAAGCTCTCCTACCTGAAGGCTAACGTGATTCTTGCTTCCGAGCGTCCCGAGTTCGGCGATGACCTGCGCGTCTGGCTGAAGGAATTTGTGGCCGAGAACTGCTAAGGCCGTTCTTTCGTAACACCACCCCGGTTACGGGGTATCAATCACCTGATACGCTGAGGGAGGCGTTCCTTGTCGGCTTGCCGAGCGGGGGCGCCTTCCTCAATTTATTTGGTCGTTCCGTCCGTTGGGGAGACGGAGTGACTAATATGCGCGCGATATTGCGCATAACGTTGTGTATGCCGTCCGGGGTATATGCGCTCATCCATCCCATTTCTACCTTTTATGGAAAGAAATGGGAATATAAGGGTATGATTAAAGTCTAGGGATTTAGGGACGATAGAGGGCGACCTAACATGACGTTGTTGAACACCTCGGGTGTATTGGTAATTCTGACCGTGATTTTGCTGCTGTGGTTTGTGCCCAGGAGCCTGCGTCGCGCGCCCGCCGGCCACACGGTTGAGCCCGAACGACCCCTGATTAGCGCCGAACGCACCGCTGAGGATATTCTCGCCTCCGCCGGCGTGCTGCTGAATGAATCGGAAGCCTATCAGTCTTCTGATCACGCCGTGGCGCCGGGTACCCCCCTGCCCTCTTCTGCTCTTCCGCGTTCCTCTTCCTCCTCGCACGCGGTGGGGGACGGCGCGGCACCGCAGACGGCGTCCATTTCGCAGATTCGTGATTCCTCCCCGGTGGCCCCGTACACGGATGAGATTCCCGTGGTGGAAGAGCCCAAGCAGTCCCTGCTCTCCTCCCTCGATACTTCAACCCCCTCTGGTGTGGCTTACCTGGTCGCCGCCGGAGCAGGCGTTGCCGCCGTGCTGTGCCTGCTTCTGGCCCTCTTTGGTCTGTTCTCCTGGGCATGGTTCGTGATTTTCGCCGTGCTGGGTGGCCTGGCCGGGGCCGCAGGCCGCTTTGGCCTGGCAGATACCTTGAGCCAGCGTCTCGCTCACCGCGAGGGCGACGATGACGAAGACGAGCGCTCCGAGGTCGACTTCGATGATGAGCAGCTTGACCGTGAAGCCGAAGAGTCTGCTTCGGCTGCTGAGGCTCACCCCGCGCCGGCTCCCGCCCCCAAGTCTCCCGTCGCACAGCCCGTCCGACGTGAGGGTTCCACTGAGGCTTCGTCCCCGAAGACTTCGGTGCCTGCAGCCGAGCGTCGTGACGCTGAACCCCGTACACCCGAGCCCCGAGTGCATGAGTCTCGAGTACATGAGTCCCGTGCCGCTGAGAATGTCGATTCTGTGCAGGAGGCGCCGGCCCACCGACGAGCAGAGGGCCGTCCCGCGGCTTCGCGCCACGCACAGCATCCGCAGCGCCGCCCCCAGCGCCCGAGCCGATTCCAGCCTATCCGCCGCGGTAGCGTGCTCTTCGATCAGGAGAGCGGTGGTGGGGCGACCCCTCAGCCCGCACCTCGAGCTGCTGAACCCCAGCCTTCGGCCGAGCGAGCGGTAGCGGCTCAGCACACGCAGCCCGTGCAATCCGCTCAGCCCCACCCCGCACAGCAGGTTCCGCAGGCGGCGCCTCAGCATACGGCCTCTCAGCAGACCCCGCGCGTTGCTCCCCGGGCCGACTCCGCGGAGCAGTCGGCTGTGCACCAGGCTGCCCCCGCTCGCGAGCCCGCGCCGCGTGTGTCGACCGAGTTCTCCGCACCTCGCCCGGCCGCCACTTCGCAGGAGCGCCCTGCGGCTCAGCAGGCTCCGCAGACGGCGCGCCCGAACCAGTCGAACCAGGGTCAGCCGCGTCCGGCCCTGCGCGACGGTTCCCCGGTGCGTCAGGCACCTCAGCCGGCGCCCGCACCGATTCCGGAGGAGATCCCCCTGCCGGACGTTCTGGACGATTCTGAGTTCGACGCCCTGGATATCGCCTCGTTGAACAACCCCGCAACCCAGCCTGGTTCGTCGCTCGGCGCATCCCGTCGCGCGGGAAGCCGTCATCCCGGTGGTGGTTCCTCGTTTGAGGCGGTCAGCAACACCTGGAACCCCGTGCAGTTGCCCAAGCCTCTGAGCGCCCTGCACCGCGAGAACGACGAGAAGAACTCCAAGAAGTAACTGGGCAGGAACCTGCGGGATACCGCCGGTTGCGTGCATTGCCTTGATGCTCCCATGAACGAATGTCCCGAAGGATAGAGTCCTTCGGGACATTCTGCGTATTCGGCGGCGTATCACCGTGATTATTCGGCGGGGGAGTAGCGGAGACAAAAAAGAAAGGGAGCCCCGTCAATGGGGCTCCCTTTCCAGCATCACACACAGGAAGAAAGTCTTCTAGACCGATCGGGGAGGCCTTCCCACAAGGCCAGCCCCATTCGGTAATAAAAATATAACCTAATTCGAGAGGGTGCACAAACTGAAAATAGCGACGGTCTGTCACTAAACTAAGGTTGCCCTAAATAAAATCCGCGCCATTGCTGGGAAGAGCGAGGCATCGAGGGTGCATAAAAATCTTTAAAAAAATTTTCGGGAGGCCGCTCGAAGCTCGTTGGGCCATATCAGAAAGGTATACACCGTCGGAAAACGTTGCTCGCCGAATCGCCCTTGGGCACTCGTCTGAGCTTCGCGAGGCTCATCCCCGATGCGTGTCACGGAATAGGCATATTCGCGCTCGGGGAGGACTGGCGAATCTGTTCGTGAGAGAATAGCCGGGTGAAAGAATGGATTAACTCTCTACCGATTGAGGTTGCCCTACTCTTCATGTGGATTGTGGGAATCGTCCGCACCAGCCTGGTCTACTGGGTGGCGGCCCTGGCCGCGAAGGGGAGCGCGCGCCTCCACCGCATCCGCGAGGCAATGGAACGTCCCCTCTACCGCAAGGCCCGCGCCTTCATTAACCGATGGGGCGTTATCGCCGTGCCCCTGTGCTTTCTGACCGTGGGTTTTCAGACCGCAGTCATCGTCACCACCGGCTTTACCCGCATGCCCCTACGCCGCTGGATTCCCGCAATGCTGGTTGGCACCCTCATGTGGGCCGGCATCTACACCACGATTGGTTTTGCCATTCTCGCCGCCCTGGGCCTGGAACCCTGGATGTTCCCCGTAGCCCTGGCCTTTGTGGTGGCCGGGGCGGTTATCATCTCTGCGGTGCGCGAGAAGCGCCTAGACCGCGCGGCCGAGAACCTCAACGACACCGACGCTTAGCCTCGGACCCTCACCCAGCGCGACTAGTTTCGCCAGACGAATGTGTTAGCGTGGAGGGATGAGTTCAACCGACACCTCCACCGCAGGCACCCCCGAGCAGCCTCTCGCAGCTCCCGCAGAGCACCGCGAGAATCATGCAGAGCAGACGGCACCCCTTGAGGCGGCCAGCGCCGAAGCGCCCTCCGAGGCTCCCACCCGCGTGTACCTGCACCCCGAGCAGCTGGCCACGATTCAGACCCCGGAGGCTCTACCCGTGCCGGTTCTGCAGCGCTCGGCCCTGCGCGTGAGCTACGTGCCCGGCATTATGCCCGGCAAGTGGTTCAACCGCTGGCACGAACGCTACGGCGACCGCGTGCCCCTGGCCGAGGTGCCCGTGCGCGAGGCGCGCGGACTGGACTCCCTTCACCAGAACCTGCAGCTGATCGACCCGGAGTCTGCGGAAGGCTCCGAAACGGCAAGCCCCGCAGAAAACGCAGAGCCCGCACCTATCGAGCGAGTGGAGGTTCCCGAGAACCCCTTCGCCCACATGAGCATCCTGCGCCCCTACCGCGAGCCGGCCAGCACCGACGGCGAGAAGTACCACAGCATCCGCCTTTACGAGGAGCTGCCCGTGGTCATCCTGCCGACGGACCACGTTCTCACCGTGCTCGACGAAGTGCCCGTGGCCGAACTGGCCGAGGAGTTCCTGCTTCAGCCCGCCTCCGATATTCCCGCCTACGAGGAGGTTTCCCGCTCCTGGCGTGAAAGCTCCGGCCGCATTGTGCCCGAGGGGTTGAATGACCAGGAGACTATCGATTTGGTGGCCGCCGGCGTGGGCCTGTACATCGTGCCCATGTCCATCGCGCGTTTCTACCACCGCAAGGACCTCACCTACCGCCCTGTGCCCGATCTGGACACCTACCCGGTGCACCTGGTCTGGCCGCGCGCGCCCAAGGGGGAGCCGCGCCCCGAGGAGCTCGAGGCTCTCCTGCAGGACTTTATCGGCATCGTGCGCGGGCGTACCGCCAGCAGTGACCGCGGCACCGAAACTCGCCAGGCACGCGCCGAACGCGTTGCCGCGGAAAAGGCCAAGGCCAAGGCGAAGGCCCGCGCCGCTAACGCACGCCGCGAGGCACGCGATAAGAAGCGCGCCAACGCCAAGAAAAACGGCAACGCCCGACAGCACGCCCGCCAGACCTCCAAGGCGGCCTCGGCGCGCCGGGGCAAGAAGCGCTAGGCGGTAAAATCGAACCATGGCATTATCAATGGAAACCCGACCCGCGGCCTACGCGGTCATCATCGAGCAGGGTAAGCTGCTCATGACCCACTGGGTGCCCGAAGACCGGAACCTCAGCCCCCTCTGGTCGCTGCCCGGCGGCGGCATGGAACCTGGCGAACAGGCCGACGAAACGGCGCTGCGCGAGACCCTCGAAGAGACCGGATACAGCGTCGCTATTGAGGACATCCTGGGCGTGCACGCCGGTCATTTCCCCGTGCGCTCGGCTCAGGCTCAAAAAGACCCGGAGGCGCTACCCTTCTGCGCCCTGCGGGTGGTTTTCCGTGCCCACATCGTCACCGGCGAACTGCGCCACGAGGTGAACGGCTCCTCCGACACCGCGCGCTGGGTGCCCATCGCCGAGCTCGACACGATTCGCTACGGCACGCTCATCGACGAGGTGGCCTCCATGATGGGGTACACCAACGCCGCAAGCTGGGCCCGAGAATACCGCGAATTTCTCGCCGATGAGAACGCTAGGAAGCTCACCTCATGACCCGCCGCACCCTAACCCGCCGCGCCCTGCTGGGCTCCGCGGCGCTTGCCCCGCTACTGGTCGCCTGCGCCACCCACGACGCGATGCCGCAGGTCGACCCCTCCGCCCCCACCTACGGCACCCTGCGCATCGGCTACGGTGCCCTGCGCGAAATACACGCCGTGGCCCACGTGTATGCTCAGGCCCTGCGGAGGGTCGGCTACACCGTCGAATTGGTTGAAACGGGCCACAGCCGCAGCCTGGCCCTGCGCGCTCTCCTCGCGCCCTCGGGACGCCAGGAAAGCACCGGAACCGAATCGACCACCCCCGAGGTGAGCGAGGCCGAAGCCACCGCCGCCTACGAGGCGCTACCCGTGGACCGCGGGGCCGCCTCCGTCGAAGCCCAGGACGTTGACCCGCTGGATATCGTCATCGACTACAGCGGCGACCTGCTGCTCTACCTGACCGATGATGGCAAGCTCAGCCCCGCCGCCGTACAGAACGAGCGCGTGGCGGCCTCGGTGACCGCCTCCGCGGCCGCCGCCGGCGTGACCCTGCCCCCGGCTCCTACGCAGAGCCCCACCCCGAGCGATACGGCCTCCGGTAGCGGAGCGACCGGAGAGGCCTCCGGCACCGCAAGCCCTTCCGCGGATTCCTCGGCCGACCCGACGGCCAGCGCCTCCGCGACCCGTTCGGCGGATCCCATCAATCTGCGCGCCATGACCACCACCGACATGACTAACGCCATCTCGCGCATCCTACCCGAGGGGCTGAACCTGCTGAACGGCGCCAGCGCCACCAACAAGGATGTGCTGGTCACCACCCGCGCCGTCAGCGCCCGCTACAAGCTCACCTCGCTGGTCGGCCTGCGCGATGTGCAATCCACCCTGGGCTTCTCCATTCCCGATAGCTACTCGGTCGGGACCTACGGCATTGAGTCGTTGCGCAGCCTCTACCGCTTCACGGCCCGCGCCGTCACGCAGCAGAATGACCCCGCCGAGCGCGTGCGTGCCCTCACCGACGACAGCGTGCAGGTGACCCTGCTGCACAGCGTGAACCCGGCCATCGACGACAACCGCCTGGTCGTGCTGGAGGACCCCTCCAGTGCCATGTTGCAACAACAATTGGTGCCGATTATTCGTCGCACCCTGCCAGATAGCGCTCGCAACGCGGTTAACCGCGTATCATCTACATTAGACACGGGTAACCTCTCGTTCCTGCTGCAGCTCACCAGCGGATCCAACCCCATCGCCGATGACGACGCAGCGCAATTCATTTTGGATCACCCTAGAAAGTAAATCATCATGACGAAGTACCGCCAGTCCTCCCGACTGAACAACGTCCACTACGATATTCGCGGACCGATTCTGGATGAGGCGAACCGCATGGAAGCGATGGGCTACCGCATCCTTAAGCTGAACATCGGTAACCCGGCCCCCTTCGGTTTTGAGGCGCCGGACGCGATCATGATGGATATTATTCGTCACCTGCCCGAAACCCAGGGCTACTCCGATTCCCACGGCCTGTACTCCGCACGTACCGCCATTGTGCAGCACTACCAGAACCACGGCATCATGAACCTGGACACCGAGTCTATCTACTTGGGTAACGGTGTGTCTGAGCTGATCCCGATGACCCTGCAGGCACTATGCGAGACCGGCGACGAAATCCTGGTCCCCATGCCCGACTACCCGCTGTGGACCGCATCCACCGCGCTGGTGGGCGGCAAGCCCGTGCACTACCTCTGCGACGAGGAAAACAACTGGTACCCCGACATCGAAGACATTAAGTCGAAGATTACCGAGCGCACCAAGGGCATCGTGGTGATTAACCCGAATAACCCGACCGGTGCCGTCTACCCGCGCTCGATTCTGAAGCAGATCGTGGATTTGGCTCGCGAGCACGGTCTGGTCGTGTTCTCCGACGAGATTTACGAAAAGATCACCTACGACGGTGCTGAAGCCATCAACATGGCAACCCTCACCGGCGACGACGTGCTCTGCCTGACCTTCTCCGGCCTGTCTAAGGCCTACCGCGTGTGCGGTTACCGTGCGGGTTGGGTCGCAATCACCGGCCCGAAGAAGGACGCCGCAAGCTACCTCGAGGGCATCCACCTGCTCGCCTCCATGCGCCTGTGCTCCAACGTCCCGGCACAGCACGCAATCCAGACAGCGCTTGGCGGCTACCAGTCCATCAACGAGCTGGTTGCTCCTGGCGGCCGCCTGTACGAGCAGCGCACCCTGGCCCACAAGATGCTCAACGAGATTGACGGCATCAGCTGCACCCCCGCCGACGGTGCGCTGTACCTGTTCCCGAAGATTGATATTGAGCGCTTCGACATTACCGATGACGAGCAGTTCGCTCTCGACCTGCTCAAGAGCCAGAAGATTCTCTTCAGCCACGGCCGCGCCTTCAACTGGAAGGACCCCGACCACTTCCGCCTGGTGTACCTGCCCGATACGCAGACCCTCACCAGCGCCCTGGAGCGTCTGGGTAACTTCATGGCCGACTACAAGCAGAAGCACTAGCGAGGGATATCTCGCCGGCCGCTTAGCGAACCCTACCGGAATATAAACGGCCTGCCCCGCAGTTCTGATGAGCTGCGGGGCAGGCCGTTTGTAGTTAGTCGCTATAGCTAGCCGGACAAGCCGGGGAGGGGCGCGCTAGTTGGCCGTGGGTTCCTGACCGCCCTGCTCGCCGCGCACCGCGTTCAGGCGCTCCTGCGCGCCCTTCAGCCACGCCTCGCAGCGGGCGGCCAGGGCCTCGCCGCGTTCCCACAGGGCAATAGAGGTTTCCAGATCGCTGGTGCCGGACTCCAGCTGACGCACGACCTGCTCCAGCTCGGCGCGGGCCTGCTCGTAGCCGAGGGTTTCGACGGGTGCGCCCAGCTCGGCGCTGTTGAAGCTAATGTTCTCGCTCATTGAGGAACCTTTCAGGGGTAAAAACTGGGGGTGAAACTTAGGGGTATCGAGGTTTAGGAGATGTTCGAGGGATTCGTGGAGATCACGGCCGCCTGCGCCGAACCGGTCGCCGCGCGCACCGTAATCTGCTCGCCCTCGTGCAGCACCGAGGCGTCACGCACAATAGCGCCCGCAGAATTCTGAACGATGGAATAGCCGCGGCTGAGGGTCTGGGCGGGGGAGAGGGACCGCACGCGCGCAATCGTGTGTTCCAACGTTCCCGACTCTCGCTCGATGCGGTGCTCGGTGGCCCGCAGGGCGCGTTCGCGCAGGCGATTCACCTCGTCGGCACGCATGAGCAGCGCCGAATCGGGATGGGTGAACACCGGGCGGCTCCGCAGCTGCGCGATGTAGCTCATCTGCATGCCCACATAGCCGAGTACCGCGCGGTCCAGGCGGGCTCGGGCCTCGGCGATGCGGGCCGCCTCCTCGGAGATATCGGGCACGATGCGCTTGCCCGCATCCGTGGGCGTGGAGGCGCGCAAATCGGCCACCGCATCGAGGATGGGGGAGTCCGCCTCGTGGCCAATCGCCGAGACCACCGGGGTGACGGCAGCCGCGACGGCTCGGATGAGGGATTCTTCAGAGAAGGGGAGCAGGTCCTCGAAGGAGCCGCCGCCTCGGGCGATGACGATGACGTCCACCTCGGGGTGGGCATCCAGCTCCGCGAGCGCGGCGATGACCTCCTGAGCCGCACCCTCACCCTGCACGCGGGTGTTGCGCACCTCGAAGGACACGCCGGGCCAGCGCAGGGAGGCGTTGCGGATGACGTCCTTCTCAGCATCGGAGTCGCGACCGGTAATCAGGCCCACGCGGTTGGGAAGCATGGGCAGCGGCTTCTTGCGGGTGTCGGCGAACAGCCCCTCGGTGGCAAGCTGCTCACGCAGACGCTGTAGCTGCTCGTGCAGGTTGCCGGTGCCGACCGCGTACACCTCCTTGCCGATGAGGGAGAGCTTACCGTTCTTCCACAGGCTCGGCTTGGCGCGGGTAACGATGCGCGAGCCCACGGTCACGTCGGCGGCGAGGCCGCTACCGGCGCGGCCGAAGAGCGCGAGGGTGAAGGAAAAATCCTCCTGAACGTCCTTGAGCTCCATGAAGACGTTGCCTCCGCGGCCGTTGAGCGAGGCGACCTGCGCCTCAACCCACAGCTCGGGAACCTTGTCCACATAGTTTTTGAGGTTCTGCGCGAGCAAAGCCAGCGGCCAGGGGTTGGTGGCGGTGGTTTCCTGCGATTTCGCGGGAAGCTGCCGCTCGTGCACGGGCGGCACCACGAGCGTCGGCCGTGCTGCGGAGGGGTTGTAGAAGTTCATGTTCCTATTGTCGCCGATACGCCGAATTTCTGCCCGCCGAACGGTGACGGGCTCCGGGCGAGCGGAACGGGGAGCCGGCGAATCCCTCAGCTGATGGCACATTCTCATCGAGTCGCCTCGTGACCTTAAGGTTGAGGCGGTACGCTAGGCTCATGCGTTCACCAGATCATCACAACGCCACCCGCAACCTGGACGAGGAAGAGACCTCGCTCCTGCAGCCCACGCGCGCGATGCCGGCATCGGGCTATCCGGCCGGCGGCTTGCCGAGCCCCGCCGCACAGTCCGCGGCGGCCCCTCCCGCGCACGCACCCGTTGCGGCGGGTTTGCGTACGGTTATTGCCCTCCTGTTGAGCCTGCTCTCGGTGCTGTGCGCCCTGGGCGCCACGGGCGGCGCCTGGGTGAGGGCAAATATCGCCTCCGAGACCGGCTTTTCGGAGATTTCAGCGAACCTGGCCAGCGACCAGCAGCTGGCCACCCGCATCGCTGACGGCGCGGTCGAAGACCTCATGAAGAGCGAAGCTATGACAACCTTCCTCGACGGAACCAAAGCAAGCGGCCTATACTCCATTCTGGTGAAGCCCACCGAAGATGGGATCCGCTCCATGCTCAACCGAGCCGCCGGTGAGCTCTCAAAAACTGACGAATACCGGAGCCTCTGGCGCGAGATCGCGGAAGAGACTCGGCGGTACAACCTGAGCCACGACGGGCCCGCCGTTATCGTGCTCACGCCCTTCTACCGGGCCCTGGACGAGAAGGTCGGCTCGATCGGCCCCTTCGACCCGGACCTGACGAAGCTCGGCCCCGAAACCCTGAACATTGACAGGGTCCGGGACGGCGCGGCCCAGGGGAGCGCAACGCAGGATAGCGATTGGGTGGTCCACTCGGCGATTAAACGCGTCGCCGCAATTGGGCAGGCCACCGGAACCCTGATTGTTCTGGCGGCAGTTCTGCTCTTCGTAGCCGTCCTGGTTGCGCCTCGCCGCCGCGTGCTGGTGCCGGCCCTCTCCGCCCTGCTGTACGCCCTGTCCTGCTGGGGCGCCGCCTCCTGGCTGGGGGCCCAGACCCCCGCCTCCCTGGGGATTACCAGCCGTAGCGCCGCCGGAACCGCGTTTATCGATGGGGCGTGGAACGTAACCCGGCCCTTGGCGACGTCCCACCTGGGAGCTGCGGCAAGCTACGGTCTCGCCGCGGCGGTCATCCTGTTGCTGGTGGGGATTCTCGTGCACCTGGTCCACCTGGGCCGCGCCACTGCGAGCGATGCCACAGTCATCACACACTAGAAGTCCGAATAACCTAGGATAGTAACCATGTCCACTGAAACTATTGCCCTGGGCCTGCCGCCCGTTCCTCGCGAACGTCGCAGCCGCGCCGACATCGAAGCCGCCGCGCCCGTGAACGGCGAGAAGAAAGTCCTGCTGGCCACTCCCCGTGGTTACTGCGCCGGCGTTGACCGCGCCGTGATTGCCGTTGAGAAGGCGCTGGAGCACTACGGCGCGCCCGTGTACGTGCGCAAGCAGATTGTGCACAACCGCCACGTGGTGGAGACCCTCGAGAAGCAGGGCGCCATCTTCGTGGATGAGGTGGACGAGGTTCCCGAAGGCTCCGTGACCGTTTTCTCCGCCCACGGCGTGTCCCCCGCGGTGGTTTCTGCTGCCGGCGAGCGCTCGCTGAACACGATTGATGCGACCTGCCCGCTGGTGAACAAGGTGCACCGCGAGGCTGTGCGCTTCGCCAAGCAGGACTACGACATTCTGCTCATCGGCCACACCGGCCACGAAGAGGTCGAGGGTACCGCCGGCGAGGCGCCCGAGCACATCCAGATTGTGAACTCGCCCGATGAGGTGGATCAGGTGACCGTCCGCGACCCCGAGAAGGTCGTGTGGATTTCCCAGACCACCCTGTCGGTGGACGAGACCCTGGAGACCGTGGCGCGTCTGCGTGAGCGTTTCCCCTCCCTGCAGGACCCGCCCTCGGATGACATCTGCTACGCAACCTCCAACCGCCAGGGCGCCATCAAGGAGATCGCTCCGCGCGCCGACCTGGTGATCGTGGTGGGTTCAGCGAACTCTTCGAACTCCGTGCGACTGAAGGAAGTTGCCCTCGAGTACGGTGCGAAGCGCGCCGAGCGCGTGGACTTCGCGCACCAGGTGGACGAGTCCTGGTTCGAGGGCGTGGCGACCGTGGGCCTGACCTCCGGCGCGTCGGTGCCCGAGGTGCTGGTTCAGGAGGTGCTGGCTCTGCTGGCCGAGTACGGTTACACCACCATTGAAGAGGTGGAGACCGCGAAGGAAGACATTCTCTTCTCCCTGCCGAAGGAGCTGCGTTCCGCCCTGAAGAACGACGAGAACGTGGGCCGTCAGCTCGGTGGCCGCGGCGCTAAGCCCAACCGCTAAAGGCTTGCTCAAGAACTTATTAATCCCCGTATCTTCTCCCGCTTGGGAGCGGATACGGGGATTTTTGTATCTGCTGTGCGGGATACATGGGTAGGGTAGCTACGCAGCTTCACGGTCACGCTATGCGGGGTCTTTCGCGCCTGAGGATGCACGGGTAGAGACGCTTGTGCAGCTTCGCGGTCACGCTACGCGGGGGAGTGCCCCCTCTTCAGCGCCTGGGGGCGCTTCGAGGACGGAGCCCCCGCTGCGCGTGACCGCCTCCGCAGCTTCGCAGTTTCCGCTCGTGGGGGAGTGCCCCCACCGCGGCGCCCCAACAACGATTGACACCGGCGCCTTGAGGACGGAGCCCCCGCTGCGCGTGACCGCCTCCGCTACTGAAATTACCGCGTCGTAACAGCCCCTCCGCGAACTCATGACATTTGTCATGTGCAGGTCATGACACTCTGTACCGCAGCGGCGCGAAAACCGGCGGTGTAATAGAAACATGAACACCGCAGCACTTCAGAACAGCAAGCCCAGCACCGCAGAAACCGTCATTTCCGCCCGCTCCCTCAGCCAGGTTTTCACCACCCGCGCCGCCGGTAAAGTCGTAGCCGTCAACTCGATTGACCTGACCGTCAAGCGCGGCGAAATCATCGCCCTGCTCGGCCCCAACGGTGCAGGCAAGACCACCCTCATCGACATGATTCTTGGTCTGACCCAGCCCAGCGGCGGCGAGTTGAGCGTCTTCGGTCGCAACGCCTCCGAGGCGGCACGCGCCGGTCTGCTCGGTGCGGTGCAGCAGACCGGTGGCCTGCTCAAGGACCTCACGATCCGCGCTACGGTCGAGATGATTGCGGCGCTGTACCCCAAGCCCATTGACGTGGATGAGGTACTCGCCGGCGCCGATCTGACCGATATCGCCAAGCGTAAGGTTGGCAAGTGCTCGGGCGGTCAGCAGCAGCGTTTGCGTTACGCCCTGGCGACCATGCACTCGCCGGAACTGCTGATCCTGGACGAGCCGACCGCCGGCATGGACGTGAATGCGCGCCGCACCTTCTGGGAGCGTATGGAAGCCATCGCAGAACGAGGAACGACCATTCTTTTTGCGACGCACTACCTGGAAGAAGCACAGAACTTCGCCCAGCGTATCGTGCTCATGGAATCCGGCTCCATCATCGCTGACGGCTCCTCCGATGAGATTCGCGCCCTGACCGGCCACCGCCACCTTTCCTTCCTCGCAACCGCACCCATCACCGACCTGGATGTGCCGGTCGAGGTGACCGAAGAGTCCGGAGGGTACCGCCACCGCATCTCCGTGCTGGAGATTGAGCAGGTACTGCGCACTCTGCTGAACAACTACAGCATCAGCGACCTGGAGGTCACCAAGCCCTCCCTGGACGAGTCCTTCACCCTGCTGACCGAGCAGGCCGCCGCCTCCAAGGCATCCGACGCCTAAACATCAGACCGCCTAAACACCACACCATCTAAACGCTACGCCGCCGCTACACACCTCAAGGAAAACATCATGCTCCGCTACGCACTCTACGACATCCGCGCTTCTATCCTCTCGACCGACCGTTTCTTCTTCGGCGTGGCACTGCCCATCGTCTTCTTCCTGCTCTTCGGCGCGATGCAGGACTACTCGTCCCAGCCGATGGGCGACGGCAACGTAGCGGCCTACGTCATGATTGGCATGGCGCTCTACGGTGCGGTTCAGAACACCGTGGCGATTAGCGGCAGCACCGTCACCGAGCTCTCCAGCGGCTGGAACCGCCAGCTGGCGCTGACCCCGCTGACCACCGGCAAGTACCTGGGCGCGAAGGCGCTGACCGCCCTGGTGATTTCTGCGGTGCCGGTGATTGCGGTGAACATTGTGGGCATGTTCACCGGTGTTGAAATCCCCGTGAACCAGCAGCTTGCAGCCGGCGCGCTGACGGTGCTGTGCGGTCTGGTGTTCGCCTTCTACGGCATCATGATGGGTCTGCTGATTCGTAACGAGAACGCCGTGTCCATTGCGAACGGTCTGCTGGTGATTATGAGCTTCTTCGGTACCGTGTTCTCCCCATTGAGCACCGACCTGCTGAAGTACGCACGCTTCACCCCGCTGTACGGTGCCGCCGAGATTGCCCGCTACCCCTTCAGTGCAGGTCAGACCATTATTTCGGGCGGTGAGAACTGGTTCGTCACCGAGCCGCTCTGGTACGCCGTGGTGAGCCTGGCAGTGTGGGCGGCTATCTTCCTGGGTGTTTCTGCCCTGCTGATGCGCCGCGCAACCCGCCGCTAAATGATTCTTCCCGCCGCAGTCTCAAGGGTTCCGTAGTATCGGGGGCTCCCGAGGCTGCGGCGGAAGCCGTATCCACTCACACTGCTCCTACTAACACTGCCGCTACTGACACCGCCGCACCGGTGGCATCTGCACCCGCGGCACTCGCACGTTAGGCTAGAACCATGACCGAAACCCACACCCATACCCATTCCTACGAGAACGAACACCCCCACACGGAGAACGAGGCGGCACCCTCCGCCGCGAAGCGCACCCTGGGCAAGCACCGCTTCCGCTTCCTCTACCGTGAACGCCGCGGCAACGTGAACTGGCTGGCGCTGGGCTTTAGCGCCCCGTGGCTGGTGTTTCTGCTCATGCCGCTGGACAGCTTCCTCACCACCCCGGAGTTGGGGCCGGTGCGCTGGGCCGGTGTGGCGCTGGTGGCACTGTTTGCGGTGGTGAACTGCTCGGCGTACGCGGTGCCGTGGCTGGTGCCGGTCGCCTCCACGGTGCGTCGAAGCGTCATCTGGACGCTACTGATGGCGCTGCCTGTGGCTGGCCTGACGGCGCTGCGGTTGGAATCGGCGTATATGGTGTTCTTGTCGTTCAGCATGTACTTTGTGGCGTTCTGGATTTTTGGCACAATCGCCCCGTACCGCCTGCGCTTGGGCGTAGCGGCGACGATTGCCCTGGCCTGCTGGCTAATTTTTATGGCGAGCATCGGCTTTGATGTCACCGCGCGCGGTGGTATGGCCCTCTTTATTGGTGCGCCGATGGTGGGCATGCTGGGCTTCTCCTACCTGATTGAGCTGGGCGAACGCGCGGACGTGGCGCGTGCCTCCCTGGCGCTCTCCGAGGAACGTGAAGAGATTGCCCGCGACGTGCACGACGTGCTCGGACACTCCCTGACCGTCATCACCCTCAAAGCGGAGCTGGCCCAGCGCCTGCTGGAGATTGACCCCGCCCGCGCCGGCGCCGAGATGGAGGCTATCGCGCAGCTGTCCCGCGCATCCCTGGCGGAGGTTCGTTCAACCGTGACGCGCCTGCGCGTGCCCGACTTCTCGGGTGAGATTGAGGGTGCGGGTCGTGCCCTGCAGACCGCCGGTATTCGCGCCGAACTGCCGGAAGCTCAGAACGCGCTCGCGGTGGCCGGTGTGAACGCGAAGCTGTTCTCCTGGGTTCTGCGTGAGGCGGTCACGAACATGGTGCGCCACTCGGGCGCGAACGCGGCGCGAGTGCGTCTGAGCGCAACCGGCCTGGACATCCTCGATAACGGTGTGGGTGTGGGCGATGCGCGCGGTAACGGCCTGACGGGTATGGCTCAGCGTGTGGCGGCGTCCGGCGGTAGCGTGGTGATTGAGGCGGCGCCCGAGCAGTGGCTGGCGGAGAACCCTGGCGGTGGGGTGGGTACGCGCATCCGTGTGAGCATGGACGGTGACACCTCACTGCTGTAAATAGGTGCTGTAGATTGTGGAACTTGGCGCCGCGCCCTGGACGGGGGAGCTACCCGCCCCTGTATGGTGGTGGTAGACAACCTCACGCGGTTGTTCCGCCCGCCGTTATCACCCCGTCTTCGCCCTTTGGGAGGTTCCCATGATTCGTGTTCTGCTCGCTGACGACCAGCAGCTCATCCGTGAGGCTCTTGCCGCTCTGCTGGGTCTGGAGGTTGACCTGGAGATTGTGGGTCAGGTCGGTAGCGGTGACGAGGTGTTGGGCGCTGTCGCTCTGTTGAAGCCGGATGTGGTGCTGCTGGATGTGCAGATGCCCGGCACCCTGCTGACCGACGGCATTGAGGCGGCCGCCGCGATTCGCGACGCGGGCGCGCTGAGCGAGTCGGGTGAGCCGGTGCGCACCCTGATTGTGACGACGTTTGGTCGCCCCGGGTATGTGCGCCGCGCCCTGGAGGCTGGTGCGAGCGGTTTCGTGGTGAAGGATACGGGTGCTCGCCAGTTGGCGGAGGCGATTCGTCGTGTGCATGCGGGGTTGCGTGTGGTGGATCCGTCGTTGGCGGCGGATTCTTTGGTGACGGGTGCTTCTCCGTTGACGGAGCGTGAGGCGCAGGTGCTGCGTGAGGCGGCGTCGGGTGGTACGGCTCAGCAGATTGCGTCGGCGTTGTTTTTGTCGGCGGGTACGGTGCGTAATTATTTGTCGGCGGCGATGGCGAAGACGGGTGCGTCGACGCGTCAGGATGCGGTGCGTATCGCCACGGAAAACGGCTGGCTCTAGCCCCCTGCTTCTCATCTCTTTCTCATTGACCCCGGCGGGGGAGCGGTGGCGCTTCCTCGCCTCATTTTTCGCCTCCACTTTCTCCTTTTCAGCGCCCCGGGCAGTGCCGCTCTTGTGCCTTCGGCGGTGTCTAGCATGCACTCAGGGCGGCTCCTGCCCGAACACGGTAGAATGATAGTGTCTATGCCCGCAGGCGCCCCGCACCCGTTTCTTCCCGAGACCGACGGTGTTGCGCTTGGAAGCGGGCACCATTTTCGCCCTGTGCCCGCCCGCACCCGCCGCATCACGTACGCGGCGCATCCTGAACGTATGGCGGCACATGATTCGAAGGAAAACTTGTGGCTCTAACTATCGGCATTGTTGGCCTGCCTAACGTGGGCAAGTCCACCCTGTTCAACGCTCTGACCGGCAACACTGTGCTGGCGGCTAACTACCCGTTCGCGACCATTGACCCGAACGTGGGCGTGGTGAGCCTGCCGGATGCGCGTCTGAACCGTCTGGCTGAGATTTTTGGTTCGGAGCGTATTCTGCCTGCGACTGTTTCGTTCGTTGATATTGCGGGTATTGTGAAGGGCGCTTCTGAGGGTGAGGGCTTGGGTAACAAGTTCCTCGCGAACATTCGTGAGGCGCACGCTATCGCCCAGGTGGTGCGTGCGTTTGATGACCCGGACGTCATTCACGTGGACGGCAAGGTAGACCCCGCCTCCGATATGGAGACCATCAATACCGAGCTGATTCTGGCTGACCTGCAGACTCTGGAGAACGCTATTCCGCGCCTGGAGAAGGCCGTGAAGATTAAGAAGGGTGACGCCGCTCAGCTGGAGACTTATAAGGCTGCGCAGAAGATCCTGGAGGATGGTGAAACCATCATTTCTCGTGCGAAGGACGCGAAGCTGGAGCTGGCTCACTTGAAGGAGCTGAACCTGCTGACTGCTAAGCCGTTCATTTACGTGTTCAACGCGGATGAGGGCATTCTGGCGTCTGAGGAGAAGCAGCAGGAGTTGCGCGACATGGTGGCGCCGGCTGAGGCTGTGTTCTTGGATGCGAAGCTGGAGGCTGATCTGGTGGAGCTGTCTGAGGAGGAGGCTCGCGAGATGCTGGAGATGAACGGTCAGGATGAGTCCGGTCTGGACCAGCTGGCTCGCGTGGGCTTCTCGACTCTGGGCCTGCAGACTTATCTGACTGCTGGCCCGAAGGAGGCTCGCGCCTGGACCATTTACAAGGGTGATACTGCGCCGCAGGCTGCTGGCGTGATTCACTCTGATTTTGAGCGCGGCTTCATTAAGGCTGAGGTTGTGTCGTTCAAGGACCTGGATGAGGCCGGCTCCATGGCGGAGGCGAAGGCTCGCGGTAAGGTCCGTATGGAGGGCAAGGACTACATCATGCAGGACGGCGACGTAGTCGAGTTCCGCTTCAACGTCTAAATCTGACGGGTCGATAGGACTTTGAGAATCCGGTGACGGAGGGATGACGAAATTCATCTCACTGTCACCGGATTTTTTGTACCCTTAGATCGTAATGTAAACCGCTAATTGAAATTTATGTAGGGATTACTAAAATATCGCCTAGATGAAATTCTTTATTAGCTTGATTCTTTTATTTGGAGGATAAAATGAATGAATCTCCATTTTCTTTTGCTGAAAAGGGCGAATGGGTTGGTCATTGGTGGCTTCCCGAAAATCCTGATAACAAGGTTGCAGGAACCCTTATTTACGATGGTGAAGGGGGACTGAACCTCAAATTGGATAATCATTTTGATGGGTATAATCCTGATGAAGTTGGGGAGATAGATGAAGATGAGAGTGGGAATCTAGGTCGACTCGTTAGGGATAAAGATTTAATTTTCTATGATGTGATTTATGGTGTCGCTGATGGAATAAATATTACCATCATGGATGCAATGGATAAGAGCCCTTGGAAGCCTTGGGGGCGAATTGGTAAAAATTATATAAGTAATTGTAAGATTAGTGCGGAGAAGCTGATTCTAGGACGGCATGTAGAAAATAAGGATAGTAAAGTATTTGGTGGTCTTAGGGTTTCTGTTGATAATTTAGGTTTTTGGTATTTGTCAGCGGAAGAGAAAAAGGAAATTGATTTTGAGGGGCGGTATATTGAGCTATGTAATGTGAATGAAATTGAAGCCTCTGACGGGGACGACTTGTTCTGTCGAATTCTTGTAAATGACGGTGTCTCGCTGGAAGAGGGGCTCGAAGAAGCGCATGTTATTCAGAATTTTATTTCCTTTGTTACGAACCAACCTTCAGGCATTGTTTGGCTTCAGCTTGAGGACGCTGAGGATGTTTCAAATTCTGATAATAAATGCGTGAGTATTATTTGTTCTCGAATGAAGATTGGAAAAGGGTATAGGTGGGCCGGTAGCAATAGCGATGCTCGGCTTGTCTCCGAAGCATTTCCTTTTGCTGAGTCTCTCGCGAAATGGTTTAAACTAGTGGCTGATGCCAGGGCAGCGGTGAACATGGTGATGGCTATACAGCTTGAAGATATGCCCTTCATCGAGAACGATCTCTTGGCGGTGACTGGGGCGGCTGAAGTGTTGCATCGTAACCTTAATATTAGATCTCATATGTATGATGCTGCAGAGTTTAAAAAGATGAAAAAAGAGATAATGAATGTAGTTCCTGCTTGGTATAAAGAAACTGCAATGTCAAATCTGCGTAATGACCCGAGTCTTCGAATTAGACTTATAGATCTTGCAGATTCAGCGGATAAGGATAGTATTTTATACCTTGTCCCTGATGTTGAATACTGGGCGAAGAAAACCGTAAAAGCTAGAAATGATCTTACCCATAAAGGGGTGGCTCCTAAACAAAGTGCTGATGAGTTGCTTGCCATCGTTGATGCCACAAAAGCAATTATCAGGTTGGCTATTATGGACCGCCTTGGCGTTTCGAAGGAATATCAAAACGAGATTGTAAAAAATTATCGTCAATACATTACTGCTGCTCGTCGTGCGGGGGAATGGCTCACGCCTCCGCCGGAAGAAATAACTAAGGAAAAGCAAAACAATACTGATGCATGATGATGGAGTAGCGGAGCTCTGCTTCAACGTTTAGGAGGTAAGAAATGATAGTCGACTGGTGGCATTCCCTTGTAGCTAAATGGTCGTGGGATGACCCGATGCTTCTCTTGGCTTTAGCATCCTTTGTGGCCACTGCATTTATCCCCATTGTGCTATGGAGGGTGGGAGCGAAACAGGCAAAACGTGATAGCGAATTGCAAGCCAAAATCCTCGCTCGTCAAACGTTAGTTTCTCAACTCCAACGACGCGATGCGCTACTGGGGATTGTTACTCAAGCCTCAGACCCCAGGTATCTGGAGGCGCTATGGAAGGAGATTCTTGAGTACAAGGAAGAGGACCGGGACTTCCTTCTCGCTCATCTCCGTGCTAATCCTGCTCTTGCGCTTCCTGGAACGTCCACCGGTGCGAAGGTACAAGATAACCTGACTGATGCTGCTGTGAGTAATTATGTTGACGGGTTTGAGCGCCGCTATGCAGAAAGCGAAGGGTATCTACCGTATCCCGGATTGCTCAAATTTATTGCGGAAGTAGCGAGACAGGGTTTAAAGGTTGAGGCTTCGAGTATCGTCGCACTTGTTACGGGACCGACTGCAGAAAAACATCGTCCAAGTCACTCTTTCTACCGGAAGCTGGTCCTTGCTCTTCCCCAGGCAGCGGGTCCTCTTCTTTATGCGGTTGAGAGGATTGATTCTCGTGCTCCCGATGGTCTTAAACTCAATGTTCTGACAGGTGTCCTTCTCGCAGTCAAAGACCTGGAAATGGGGCGCCGAGGTCCGATATTGAACGCGGATGAGATGGAGGAGCTGAAAGTAAGTATTGCGGATGCTCTCGCCTATCTGCTGCATCGAGATGTCCTACGCTCGTTTGACCGGTGGGAAATTAAGGGCTCGACCGACAGTGTCACTGCTACAGCTGCCTGGCTCATCAGAGCGGTTGGATGGGCTACCGATGCTGATAGTCATCTAGCGATGCGGATGATTCAAAACCTAGCTTTCGCAATTGAATCAGTACCTGAATCGGACAGAAGAGGAGGCTGGGGAATTGATGACGTCGATGTCCGTCAGGGATTCGAATGGATGAGTGAAAAGTGCCCTAAATTGTGGGAAAACTACGGGGAAGAACTGGAGGCGGCTGCCACGAAAATTGGGTCGTGGAAGGAGGACCCCACCTCGTAGGGTGCCGCTTACTCCGAAACTCTGATTTACACCGTAACGTTTACACCGTAACGTAGTCGAGTTCCGCTTCAACGTCTAAGCGATAAAAACATAAAAGCGGGGCCCCGCACTGTACACACAGTGCGGGGCTCCGCTCTATTAACCCTCGCGCGCCACACAAGGCAGCCGCCCGGGTTTAAATCTTATCGACCGGGATTAGTGGTCAGCACCAACCATCACGTTGGACGCCTTAATCACTGCGTATGCAGTCTCGCCAACCTTCAGGCCCAGCTCCTTGATGGACTCGTTGGTGATGGACGCAGAGATAACAACCTCGGGAGCAATCTCAATCTTAACGATACCGTTAGTCGCACCCTCGGTAATCTCAACAACCTTGCCAGCGAACTGGTTACGTGCGGAAAGCTTCATGAAGCCGTGCCTTTCACTACTCAAAACGTACAAATACTCTAAGCACTCTACACGCCGCAGTCACTGAGAACCATCTTCCAACCAAAATATTACGCACAAACCATGCGAATTTTATTTTCGGCTTCATACACGCCCCACACCCGCTCCAAAAGACCGGCAAAAACCAGCCCCACACATGCGGTTCGCATCCGCCAAATGGTATAGTCAGCACGAACGCGAGAATCCTCGCAACCCACCACCGTCGCACCCCGCCCTCGCTGACGCGCGCCCACACGCCGCAGCACCACTGCCCAGCACCGTGGTAATCAGGGTGCAGGGGAGCGGCGCATCCGCACAGACAGAAGAAGGAACCATGAGCGAAAACCTCAACGAAATCGAAGCACCCGCCTGCCCCGAATGTAGCGAGAACTACACCTATGAGATGGGCGAGCTCTGGGCCTGCCCCATGTGCGGCCACGAATGGGAACGCACCGCAGCAGGCGAAACCGAAGAGGAAGCCGGTACCAAGGTCCTGGACTCCGTCGGTAACGAGCTCGTCGACGGCGACTCCGTCACCATCGTCAAGGGCCTGAAGGTCAAGGGCGGCGCAGACATCAAGGCAGGCACCAAGGTGCGCGGCATCCGCCTGCTCGAATCCCCCGTGAACGGCCACGACATTGAGGCGAAGGTCCCCGGCGCGGGCCAGATGTACCTGAAGTCCTCCGTGGTTAAGAAGGCATAAGCCAAGAAGGCGTAACGAAGAAGCTATAAAGCGCCTCGCACAAGACGTAGAAAGGCGGCACCTCCCAAGCTAGCTCACGCTAGGGGAGGTGCCGCCTTTGTTGATATAAAACTCAGGAGTCCGTCTGGTTTGGGGGTTATTTCTTGCCGGTCATGCCCAGGTATAGGGAGATGGTCAGCATCGCTGCGAAGACCGAAAGAATCCAGCGCATCCAGTCGATGCCTGCGGTGGCGGCGACGCCCAGTTGGGTTGCCGCCCAGTTGCCGACAGCCGCGCCGATAGCGCCGCAGACAATGGTCCAAAGAATCGAAATGTTCTGGTGGCCTCGCATGAAGAAGCGCGCAATCACACCGATAATTGCACCGGTAATAACCATAGTGATAAGAGCGTCCATCGTTGTCTCCAAGGGTCGTGCACCTGCCGCTGTGACAGGTGGGCTTTACCTCAAGTGTAGGCAATGCCGGTTACGGGAGGCTTAACAACAGGTATGTTAAGGTGAACGGCACCTCGATGTTTTACGTGTAAAACACCGAGGTGCCGTTGTTCTACGGCGTATGTACTACTTGGAACGGCGCCAGATCTTCAGCGCGCTGCAAATCAGCGGCAACTGCAGGGGCAGGCGCGCATACGCGATAGCCTTACGCTGAGCGGACTGCTTACGTGCATCCAGAGCCATCTGAATATTCGCGGGGAACACCGCCACGAACAGTAGCGTGGCCAGCAGACCACCGGCACGGCGGGTCTTATCGCTCGACAACAGGGCAGCGGTACCCAGCTCAGCCACACCGGAACCGTGCGTGTACGCATGCGGAGGACCCGGCAGGCACTTCGGAATAATCGAATCGAAGGGCTCCGGGATAATGAAATGCAGCGCGCCCATCACAGCAAGACCGCGCGCCATACGAGTCGCCGAACGCTCGGCGCTGTACTCTTTCTTCTTAAAAATACTCATGCCCCCAGTATCCTCCCCAACGAAGAGGAAACCGCTGACCTTCACGGCGAGTCCCGAAAATATCCACCGTCGGAAGGGGAAGCCCAGAAGCCACCGCAACCGGGCGAGGTCCAAATCCGACCTCTCAGGAGGAAAAGACCCGTCAAACAGGGTATGATGTGAAGCATGGCACCGCGTGCGGTACCGACCGACGAGTGGCTCCCCACGAGCCGACGCCGATCAGGACGGACCGGGTGCACCATACCAAAAATCAAAGGAGTAACCCCATGAAGAAGATTCTGTTCATCGCAGCACTCGCAGGCGCCGCATTCTTCATCTACAAGAAGAAGGCAGCCTAAGGTATCTCGCCCCGCAGGACGTAATAATCCTAAGCATAAGAAGCCCGCCCCTCGAAACATTCGAGGGGCGGGCTTCGTCGTATCCGCAGAATTTACGGACGGAGCGGTGAACCTACTCGCCGCTGGGCGGAACCTCGCCGCTCATCACGACCTTATTCTGAGAAGAGCTCCACGTGAACGTAGCCGTCGTGCGGCCGCTCGCGTTGGCGGGGCTCTCATCGTCCTTCATATAGCGGTAGGTCACGCTAATTGAATTATCGGAGGTACGGGTAATGGAGGGCGAGAACGAGTAGGGCTCGTAGGTTGCCGTACCAATAAACTTGCCGTAGTGGAAGAGCAGGATGTGATGGGCCATCGAGGAGATGCAGCACTCATCTGGGGAGGAGCCCGGAATCGCGTCAATCCAGGACAGCTCGGCGCAGGGATCAAAACCCTCGTACGTGCGGGAAACGTTCGTCCACTGGTTCCACTTGCTCTTGTTCTTCATATCGCTCAGAGCCTTCGAGACCGTGGACGAAGCCGACACGTTGGAGCAGCTGGAGCTCTTCTTATCGCCCGAGGAGTCAGACTTCGCGGGAACGGTCGTCACGCTCGGCTCGGGGTTCACCGTAATCGTCACCACTGACGGAGCCGGGGCAGGCGAAGACGCAGAGGCAGAAGCGGAAGGGCTCGCCGAAGCCGTGGGGAAGATAGCCGAGGCGGCGCTCGAGGAGGAGCTCGGCGAAGCCGAAGCGGATGCGCTCGCCGAGGCGGACGAAGACACAACGGTACCGGAAAGCGCCGAATCGGTGCTTGCCGAGCAGGACGAGACGGCCAGGGCCACGGCCGCGCCCAGGGCGGGCAGGGATAGAGCGGAGCGGGTCAAACGCATGGGGACTCCTCGCGCGATGCGGCGGCGCATCGCAAGCTGATGTATGTGAACAGTGAACTCGTCCAGTATAGAGAAAAAGACGCATTGACGTGGTGCGGGGCGTCAGCGCCGTTCATTACCGTAGCCTTTTTCCATTGCCGGTAGGCGGCAGAAAACCGGTTAGCAGACCTTATCGTCGGTCAGGTAGTGCACCAGCCAGGCGCGCCTCGCCGTCGCAATACGTGCCGTAACCCGCGGAAAAACCCACAGGCTGATAGCGCCCTGAGCCCCCAAGATCAGCGAAAACAGTAGCGGCCGGAACGCAATATCGCGCGGATCCACGCCGGGGTTGAGAAGGCGCGCGAGCGCATCCGACAGGAAAATCGACGGGAACATCAGCGACATCAGTACCGTACCCAGTACCCAGCCCGGCCCAAAGCAGAGCAGAACCCAGCGGGCACTCATCCGCAGGTTCTTGCGGTGCGCCCAGCGGAACTGCCAGCCGCGCAGACGGTACGGATAAATCACGCCCAGAATCGAGCCCAGGGACACCACAATAGCCGGCACCACAAAGAATGACAGGGACATCATGAGCGTGGGGGTCAGGTTCTTGTCCTGATTGTGCAGAATCAGCGCCAGCAGGGTGCCTGAAACACCCGTGATGATGCCAATCGCAATAGCCTTTGTGCGCACGAACAGGTGCAGGGCGTGCGGGTCGCTACTGCGCAACGCACGCAGCGCATGCTCCTCATCGTGACCCATCAGGTTTGTGGAGGTTACGTCCGCAACCATCCAGCCGACCATCACCAGGGCGAAACCGGCCGGGCCCTTAAACTCGCTAAACAGCCACGAACGCCAGGCTTCCGGCAGCAGATACCAGCAGATTGCCGCCAGCAGGGCGTTACACATGAGCGTCTGCGTTTCCACCGGGAAAGGGCGAGTGAACATGCGGCGCAGCTCAGCGCGCACACTCGGACGGTACGTATTCTGCGGATCAACGAGGGCACGACCCTCCACCCGCTGACGGCGCAGGTCCCGGCGGAGGGCCCTGAAATTCGTCACGGGGTGCGCCAGCGGCGCAAGGCGGGAAGATACGTGCCTCAAAATGCTCACCTGCCCATTGTAGAGGTGCCGCTGAGGCGAAGCGGCACCGCAGAAAATCAGCTATGCGGAAACTCCACCCACTAGAGCCCGCATCTCCTTGCACACCCGCCGCATCCGGGGGACAATGAAGGCATGGCTGAAGTAACTCTACAGAATGAACTCGTAATCCACACCAACGGCGACCTGCCCGCAGTCGGCGCAAAGCTGCCCGAATTCTCGGTTCTCGCGGCTGATCTCTCTGAGATTTCCTCCGCAGATTTCGCAGGTAAGAACCTGGTGCTGAACATCTTCCCCTCCGTCGACACCGGTGTTTGCGCAAACAGCGTCCGCACCTTCAACAAGCAGGCTGCAGGCCTGGAGAACACCGTCGTGCTGTGCGTCTCCAACGACCTGCCCTTCGCAATCGGCCGCTTCTGCGCAGCCGAGGGCATTGAGAACGTTGTGACCTCCTCCGCTTTCCGCTCCTCCTTCGGTGAGGACTTCGGCGTAAAGCTCGTGGACGGCCCCCTGGCTGGTCTGCTGGCACGCTCCGTGGTCGTCGTGAACCCCGAGGGCGAGGTCGTCTACACCGAGCTGGTTCCCGAAACCACCAACGAGCCCAACTACGAGGCAGCACTCGCCGCCATCAAGTAGTTTCCGTTTCGTTCGCCTCGCGAATGAGCAATTGATTCTCAACGCCCCGGCGCGCATACCCCTGGTTTGCGCCCGGGGTGCTTTAAAATAGTGATAACCGCCGCGCGATTATTTCTCTCGCGCGGTGCACGACACAACAGATACGAACGCTACACCGCACGAGTACGGTCTCACCCCACACATGCGGCTGGCGACAGCATTACGCTCCGCCCACCCGATATCACGGGTGGGCGGAGCGTTTTAACGATGCATTAGGCAGAGTGCGAAGGGCCGGTATGCCCCCCCGGTACCTAGCGCGTCTGCTCGGAGCCGCCGTCGTGGTCGGCCACAAGCATGTGCTCGGGCAGGGTACCGCGACGCTTTTGCACCGCGTAGCGAGCCACCAGCAGGCTTAGGTAGACGACCATGGACACCACAAGCATGGACTGCGGGGCGATCAGCAGGCCCGCGGCCGCGGCCACCAGCGCGATGACGGCGGTCAGACGGTCCTTCGATTCGCGGTACGCATCCACGGTCAGGATCGCGAAGAGCGCAGTCATCACAAAACCCAGACCCTTCAGCTCGCTCAGGAAGCTGACGCCCAGCACGTAGCCCAGCAGAGTACCGCAGATGACGGACACCTGCATGCCTGCGTGAATCCACAGGATGCGGGAGCCGCGCAGCGTGTGGCGGTCGGGGCCGCTATTGAGGACGTACGCCTCGTCGGTGAGCGTGTACACGCTGTAGAACTTCGCGAGAGGATGGCGCACACGCTCAATCGGGTAGGAAAGGCCGTACATGAGGTGACGCGAATTCACGAGCAGAGTCATGAGCGCAATCGACACCAGCGAAGCGTGCAGAGACATCATGTCCAGCAGCACGAACTCCACGGAACCGGCGAAGACAATGCCCGGCAGGACGACCGCCAGCCACATCGGGAAGCCGTAGCTGTGAATCACCACGCCCAGGCCGATACCCACGAAGAACAGGCCCGCCATGACCACGCCGGCGGTGCGCATCGCCTCGGCAAAACCGCTCACGCGTGGCTGCTGGGAGTCCGAAGAGTCCTTGGGTGCCTCGACCACGGGAATAACGCCGGTCAGCGGAAGGGCGGAGGCGATCACCTGATCCACCTGCTCCGGGCTTGCCTGGCTGGGTTCCGCCCGTTGGTGGGGTGCCTGCTGCTGCACGCTACGGTCGGGCGCGGTACGGTGGACCGACTCGACGATGGGGGCGGAGGCATCCGCCGGGTGACGCTGAGAATCCTGAGATGAAGTCATGACGCCCCCTAGAAAACCCAGTTAGCCAGCACAACACAGGTGACGGTACCCGCCACCATGCTCAGCACCATATTCTTACGCCACAGGTGCACACCCACGGTCACCACCAGGCCCGCCAGGTACGGTGCCGCCGTTTCAACGGAAGAATAATCAATCTTCGCCACCGCATAGATAGCAAGTAGCGCGACTGCGCCGAGCGGAATCCAATGGCTGAGTGCATCGAGCAGCTCGGAGCCGGCGAGCGCCTTCTTCAAACCGAAAGGCAGAAGACGCAGCATAAAAGTAATACCTGCAGCAACGAACACCGCAGTCAAAATATATCCGGCAGTAACTTCGCCGTTCATGAGGGTTGTCTCTTTCTGCGCCACTCAGAAAACCCCGGAGGCGAAAGACACACGGTCGAACGGTTAAAGTCTTCAAAGCAACCGCCGAGAGCCGGGTCTGCCCGAGGAAACGGGGGAGTAGTGCGATAGGTACGTGAATAGATGAAAGCCGCGAACAACGAGGCGGAGGGACGTTCCTCCCGCATGAGACTAGTTTTCGGCGCGGGTAGTTGCGCGCGGCAGTAGTTCTCGTGCGTGACCTCGGGTGATGCCGCTCCCGGTGCGGTGTTACTCCGGGGCGGCACAGCGTTCTGCGTCGCTAGTTTCCTTGGCGGTATCTTTCATCTGCATGTGGTACCTCAAATCTGTGGGCGGCGGCTCACGAGATGGCGCCTGGAAAGGCGAATCGCGGCCGGTTCCGCGTGAAACAGGAAAGAGAAGGGCGGGCCGAATAGGCGGCTCGCACTTTTTATATTAACGGTTTTCCGAGCCGCCGCGTAACACCCCGGCGGAACCCCCATTATCCTCGGAAGCGGACCCCGTTACTTCGCTTGTCTTCTGCTCCGAGTGGGCAGGCAGGGTGCCGCGGCGCTTCGCCACCGGGAAGCGCGCCAACAGCAACACCACGTACGAACCCAACGCCACCACCAGGAACGACGAAGGCGCAAAAATCAGCGCAATCGCGGCCGAAACCGCAACGAAGAGCGCCGTCACGCGATCCGGGTTAGCGCGGTAGCCGTCCATGGCGAGAACCGTGAAGATTGCCACCATCACGAAATCCACGCCCTTCAGGTCGTTTAGGAAGCTCGCGCCGAGTACGTATCCGAGCACCACGCTCAGAATCCACGACACGTAAATCAGCGTGTTAACCCACAGGATGCGGGCGCCGGAACGCTCATTGCGATCAGGACCGGAGTTGAGAGCAAACGCCTCATCGCAGAGAGTGTGAACCGCCAGGGTCTTAGCCCAGAGACCCTTTACCCTGTGCAGAGGGAAGGAGAGGCCGTACACCAGGTGGCGAGCATTCACGAGGAACACGGTCAAAGCAATCGAGGCAACCGACGCGCCACCGCTGATCATGCCCACCATGAGGAACTCCACTGAACCGGCAAAAACTAGGGCAGATAGCAGCGGTGCCGTCCAAATCGGCAGGCCGTGAGCGTTGAGGATAATACCCAAACCCAAACCCAACACAGCGATACCGAGCATCACCACGGAAGAATCCGCAACAGCCAAGCGGAAATCATTCTGCGTGCTCGTACGCCCAGTGCCGGGACGCCCAGTGCCGGGGGTCTGTGCCATAAAAGAAGTTCCTTGTGTATGTTGTGCTCTTCAAAAAATCTACTGTGTGCGTGAGGGACTTCGAAGCTCCGCCGCGGCTTTCCAGTGTATAGGAGCAAGCGGTTGACCGACGAGAAAAAGAGTCCGGGAATAAAATGATGAGAAACACGCTTATAGTGAATGACGCTAAACAACGCGGTGCTGAATAACCTAGCGACCGCGCAGACAACCCGAAAGGAACCTCAATGACCGAGCAGAACAACGCTGAGCAGAGCAACGCCGTGCAGACTGCAGAAGAGCAGAAGAAGGTGTACTCGCGCCAGCAGGAACGCCGCGAACTCGACAACTACCGCCAGACCAAGATTGAGCGCATCGACCGCTTGCGCTACCGTGCCCACGGTGCCAACGGCGCAACCCTCGATTTTGGTGTGGGCGAGGGCCTGCTGACCCCCGTCGAGCTGCTGCTCGCCGCGATTGCCGGTTGCTCCTCCGTGGACGTGGACGCGGGCACCTCCCGCCGCTCCACCCCCGAGGTATTCGAGGTGCTCGCCTCGGCGCTGAAGCAGACCGAAGACGGCGCGGTGCGCCTCGACGACGTTGAGGTGGACTTTGATGTGCGATTCCCCGAGGATGAGCAGGGCGCCAAGGCCCAGAAGTTGGTGGACCGCCTGATTCAGCTCAGCGAGCAGAAGGACTGCACCGTCTCCCGCACCGTGGAGCACCCCACGAAGGTTTCGTTCCACAACCTGGCGAACTAGAAAGGCTAGACGGACTAAACGCCCGGAGAGATAGCCTGACTTGAGGCCCTCCCGTGCCGCTCGTGATGGAGCGGCTCGGGAGGGTTTTTCTGTGTTTTTGTGGGTTTGGGGTGGAAAAGAGCCCGGAAAGCGGGTAGGATTGACCCTCAGATTAGGAAAACTTACGGTACGTAAGAAATCCTTAAGATTGAAGAATTTCTTGACCTAGGCACAAACCTTCGGCAGCCGCATCGACGGCAGGGCTAGACTGGACAGCACACAATCCCCCTAGCAAACGCACGAAGCAATAGCCTCAGAAAGAAGACCTGACATGGCACAGCCTACAGAGACTTCCGGCACTGCATCGGAAGCCACCCCCGCAGAGGGTGAACTGAAGCGAGGCCTCTCCGCCCGACACATGCAGATGATCGCAATCGGCGGCGCAATCGGCACCGGCCTCTTCGTTGCCTCCGGTAAGACCATCTCCACCGCGGGCCCCGGTGGCGCAATCCTCGCCTACGCCCTCATCGGCGTCATGGTGCTCTTCCTCATGCAGTCCCTCGGCGAGATGGCCGCGCACCTGCCTGTGCCCGGCGCCTTCCAGACCTACGCCGCGCGCTACGTGTCCCCGTCCTTCGGCTTCGCCATGGGCTGGAACTACTGGTTCAACTGGGCGATTACCGTGGCCGCCGAGCTCGTCGCGGTTGGTGAGGTGATGAGGTACTGGTTGCCGGACGTGCCCTCCTGGGTGTGGGCGGCGGGATTCCTCGTGCTACTGACCGGCATCAACGCCCTCTCGGCACGCTCCTACGGTGAGAGCGAGTTCTGGCTGGCCACCATCAAGGTCGTCACCGTGGTCGTCTTCCTCATCGCCGGTATCGCCATGATCTTCGGCATCCTGGGCGGTAGCTCCCCGGGCGTTTCCAACTGGACCGTGGGCGAGGCACCCTTCGTGGGCGGTGCCCCCGCCGTCCTGGCCATCTTCATGGTGGCAGGCTTCTCCTTCCAGGGCACCGAAATGATTGGTGTGGCAGCGGGTGAGTCCAAGAACCCCCGCCGCGACGTGCCCCGCGCGCTCACCAGCGTGTTCTGGCGCATCATGCTCTTCTACATCGGCGCGATGGTCGTCATCGGCTTCCTGATTCCCTACACCGACCCGAACCTGCTGACCGCAGCGGACGGCAACGTGAACATCTCCCCGTTCACCCTCATCTTTGAGCGCGCAGGCATCGCCTTCGCGGCGGCCGTCATGAACGCCGTGATTCTCTCCGCCGTGCTTTCGGCGGGTAACTCCGGCCTGTACGTCTCGGCTCGTATGCTCTTCTCCCTGGCGCAGGAGGGCAAGGCACCGAAGATGTTCACCCGCATCAACTCCGGCGGCGTGCCCATGAACGCGCTGCTGGCTACCGCAGCTATCGGCGCGGTCGGCTTCATCGCCGCGCTGCTCTCGCCGGATGGTGCGTACCTGTGGCTCGTGAACGTGTCCGGTCTGGCGGGCTTCATCACCTGGGTGGGCATCGCCGTGGCGCACTACCGCTTCCGCCGCGCCTACCTGAAGCAGGGGCACAGCCTCAAGGAGCTGCCGTACGTGGCGCCGTTCTTCCCCGTGGGCCCGATCATTGCATTCCTCATGTGCCTGGTCGTGATTGGCGGCCAGAACTACGAGGCCATCATCAGCGGCGACTGGTTTGGCGTTCTGAGCTCCTACATCGGCCTGCCCGTCGTGGTGGCCGTGTGGCTGGGCCACCGCATCGTGACCCGTGACCGCCTGATTCCGCTGGAAGAAATGGACGTGAGCGGCCTCGAGGTGGGCGAATCTAAGTAGGTCAGCGCACCGCTCATCAACGCGCTGAGTGAGCCGCCGGTTCCCCCTGACCGAGGGGAGCCGGCGGCTCTTTGCTATCCGCAGTTTATTCCGCACGGGAGAGCTAGGCTGTAAGCCCTGCAGCTCTTAGGAGCGGCGGCGCGAGCGCAGAACGCTCAGGCCAAGACCCGCACAGATCGCGGCAACGCCAATGCCAACAATCACGCCAACGCTGGATGCGCCGGTGTTCGCCAGGGTAGCCTTCTTGGGGCTGCTCTCCTGAGCCAGATGATCCTTAGCGGGGCTGTCCTTTGCCGGGCCGTCCTTAGTCGGAGTGTCCATAGCCGAGCGGGCGGCGGTCACCGGAGCCTCCTGAGCTGGCTTATTCTTGGGATGCGCCACGGTTGCGTCCTCCAGCTTGTCAGCGTTGGGGGTCTTATCGGCAACCGGTGCTTCCGGCAGTGCAGGAACCGTCGGTGCGTCGGTCGGGTTCACGCCAACGGTTGCTTCCGGCAGGGGCGCCACGGTGGGCGCATCGGTCGGGTTTACACCGATAGTTGCTTCGGGCAGGGGTGCCACGGTGGGTGCATCGGTTGGGTTCACGCCAACGGTTGCCTCGGGCAGAGGAGCCACGGTC
>NZ_KV810430.1:44191-74122 GCF_001812775.1 Rothia sp. HMSC068F09 | reverse complement strand
TTCCGGCAGTGCAGGAACCGTCGGTGCGTCAGTGGGGTTTACACCCACGGTTGCTTCCGGCAGTGCAGGAACCGTCGGTGCGTCGGTCGGGTTCACGCCAACGGTTGCTTCCGGCAGGGGCGCCACGGTGGGCGCGTCCGTCGGGTTTACACCAATGGTTGCTTCCGGCAGGGGTGCTACGGTCGGTGCGTCGGTCGGGTTCACGCCCACGGTTGCCTCGGGCAGAGGAGCCACGGTCGGTGCGTCGGTGGGGTTCACGCCCACGGTTGCTTCCGGCAGGGGCGCCACGGTGGGCGCGTCCGTCGGGTTTACACCAATGGTTGCTTCCGGCAGGGGTGCTACGGTGGGTGCGTCGGTCGGGTTCACGCCGATGGTTGCCTCGGGAAGGGGCGCCACGGTCGGTGCGTCGGTCGGGTTTACACCAATGGTTGCCTCGGGAAGGGGTGCCACGGTGGGTGCATCGGTCGGAACCGCAGACACCACGGGCTCCTGCGCGAAAAGCTCAAGAGGCTTCTGAGCATCAAACGAGCCGTACTCAGCACCCTGAACGCCAGCTGCCATAGTGCCCGCAATGTACTTGTGAGATGTATTCAGCGTCGCCGCAACATCCGCCGGAACCTTCACCTCCGTCTCAAAAGCACCGTTGTGAATCTGCGAAGCAGGTACGGTCACCTCAGCCACGAAACGCATACCCTGCTGGGGAAAACGGCCGGGAACCCACACGTTCGTATCAGACACCACCACACGCACACCGTGCGGGGTCGCCTCACCGGTGTAGCCGGTACCGCGCACCTTCAACACAGTCTCACCCTTGGTGTTCAAACGCGGCGAATCCACCTGAAGAACCGGTGCGGCGCTATCCTTCACAACGTCCATGCGCAGCACCTGGCCGCCCGAATAATAACCATCAACGGCGATATTAGCGACGAAGCTGTAGTTCTTCGCCGGGTCAATCAGGCTACCGGGAACGTAATGGGTCGCAGTCGCCGTGCCATCCTTGAACGGGCCCGCAACGTGCACCGTCTGAATCGGGTTCAGAAACGGGAAACCCCTATGGTTTGCCTCATGCAAAGCCGGAGAAAAAGCAGTAGTTTTCGCGGGCAGATTCGTCGCCTTGAACGTAATCTTGTTCAGACGCAGGGCGGTCTTCAGCTCACGGGTATTGGTCTCAACCTTGTAGTTGTAGACCGTAATAACCGGCGGGTTATCCGGATTCGGGGTATTAGCCGCTGCAACAGAAGGCAGAGCGCCCAGGCTCAAGGATGCGGCAAGAAGAACAGAAGCGCCGGCGCTACCGTAGCGGCGGGCACGAGAAGAGTTAGCCATCATGAAGTTCCTTCTACATGGGTGATTGAGTGATCCGCACTCTTCCTGTATCGCGCCAAGTCGAGTGCGTATACGGTACCGCGACATCGCGGTTAATTACACCGTAACACGCACCTAAACGCATGAACCGGACATAAGATAACTCGCCGAAATATTACATAAAACCAACGCCTGCAGGGCGCACAATAGGGCGGATGAATAAGACAAACACGCACAGCGCCGGGTGGAGGATACAGAAATGCTAGGGTAGAAAGATGCCCACGCAGAAGAACCCGCAGAACCGAGTAGAAGCAGCCCAGCCCGCCGAACACAGCGCTACTGAGCACAGTGCTACTGAGCACAGCGCCATCGACAGCGTGCACCGCGTCGTCAACGTGTGCGCCGTAGCCATTCGCGACGAGCGGGGGTACGTGCTGACCGTACGCAAGAAGAGTAGCGACGGGTTCATGATGCCCGGGGGCAAACCCGAGCTGGGGGAGACCCCGCTACAGACCGCCTGCCGCGAAGTGAGCGAAGAAATCGGCCTGACCCCCGACCCCGTCCGGATGCGCTACCTCGGCACCCTGGAGGCCGCCGCGCTCAACGAGTCCGGTTTTACGGTACGCGCCGAAACCTTCGAGTACGCCCCCACCGACGAGCAGTACGAGCAGCTGGCTACGCTGGTGCCGCAGGCCGAAATTGCCGAGCTGCGCTGGGTCGATCCCGCCATGGCCCGCCCTTCAGATATCGCCGCGCAGGCACCGCTGAATACCGAGCAGATTTTCCCGCTGCTGGCGGCCACTCCGGTTCCGCGGGGCTAGCGTATCGGTGGACCCGGCGGCCTAGAGCCCCGTTTTATCCACAGGGCTACCCTGCACACATGAGGTACACAGGTACGTCCGGTACCCTCAACAACAGACAACCCATAGAAGGCGGGGCGCAACGCCGCGCACCCGCTCCACGACCCAAGGAGAACCCCGTGAAGAAGACTGACTACAACCTCGCCGTCTACTGCGGCGCACGCTCCGGCAACGACCCGCTCTTCACCGAGCGCGCCCGCGAGCTCGGCACCCTCTGCGCTCGGAACAATATTGGCGTGGTCTACGGCGGCGGCCGCACCGGCCTGATGGGCACCGTCGCGGGCGCAACCCTGGACGCCGGCGGCGTGGTCTACGGCGTGGTCACCCACAAGCTGGTCGGGCTGGAGGGCGTCTACCCCGGCCAGACCACCCTCGACATTGTGGACACCATGCACCAGCGCAAAATCGCCATGATCGAGAAGGCCGACGCTTTCGTCGCCATGCCCGGCGGCCCCGGCACCCTGGAAGAGTTCTTCGAGGTGTTCAGCTGGCAGTTCCTCGACATCCACTCCAAGCCGGTTGCGCTGCTGAACGTGAGCGGCTACTGGGATAAGCTCATCGACGCTATGCACTACATGGCCTCCACCGGCCTGCTGAACGAGCGCTACCTGGACGAGCTCATTATCGCGACCACTCCCGAGGAGCTGCTGGATGCGCTCGCCAAGGACCTAGAGCGCCGCGCCGCCACAAAGACCAACGCAGAAAGCTAAACTGCCATGGCCAATACCCTGCTACTGACCTACTTCGGACCGTTCCCCGGCGTGCCCGTCAACCCCACCGTAGCGCTCGCCGAAGGTGCTCAGCGTCTGCTGACCCGGATGCGCCCGGATTTGAACGTCATCACCCGGGAGCTGCCCGTCAGCTACGACGGTTCCAGCACCGCCCTGCGCGCCGCCCTGCAGGATGTGCAGCCCGATGCGCTCATCAGCCTGGGCGTGGCGGTTGGCCGCGATGTGGTCAGCCTCGAACAGGTCGCCATCAACCTGGACTCCGCCGGCATTGAGGATAACGACGGCGACCGACGCTGCGACGAGCCGATTGTTCCGGACGGCCGGGAGGCGTACTTCTCCTCCCTGCCGGTGCGCGCCAGCTTCGAGCGCCTGCGCGCGGCGGGGGAGCCGGTCGAGATTTCGTACACCGCCGGAACCTACGTGTGCAACCACGTGTTCTACGAGGGCCAGCGCATCAGCCGCGAACTGGGGCTGAGTATCCCCGCCGGATTCGTGCACGTGCCCGCAATCTGTGCTGATGGTGAAGAGGATGCCGACGGCGAAGAGGCCACCGAGGGTGTGGAGCTGACCGCCCACCGCGACGCCGGTGGCGTGGTTCGCGACGAGCAGGGCATCCCGCAGCTGCCCGAATCCACCGTGGTGCGCATTATCGCCGAGATCGCCTCCGACACCCTGCCCGCCGTGAACTAGTAGCACGGTATTGAGCTAGAACCTACATAACAAGACCGCCGGATAGCTTCCCAAACTGGGAGCCTATCCGGCGGTTTGTGTATCTGCGCTGAGCCAGCTTGCGCAGGGCCAATACAGCCGGGCTACAAAACCGGCACATGCAGGATCGAGTTACTACTTGGTGCGGTTCTTCAGGTAGTAGTCAATCAGCGAAGCGGTCGAAGAATCCTGACGCTCCAGAACCTCGCGGTCACCCTCAATAGCGGGAACCAGGTCCAGGGCCAGCTTCTTGCCCAGCTCAACGCCCCACTGGTCGAAGGAGTCGATGCCCCAGACAACACCCTGAACGAAGGTGATGTGCTCGTACAGGGCAATCAGGGAGCCCAGAACGCGCGGGGTCAGGCGCGGTGCCATGATGGAGGTGGAGGGGCGGTTACCGCTGAAGATACGTGCGTTGACCACGTGCTCCGCGGTGCCCTCTGCGCGAACCTCTTCCTCGGTCTTACCGAAGGCGAGTGCCTGGGTCTGTGCGAAGAAGTTAGCCAGGAACAGCTCGTGAACGTCCTGCTCGCCGTCCTTGGTCGGGTGGACCGGGTTAGCGAAGGCTAGGAAGTCCGCGGGGATCAGGCGGGTGCCCTGGTGAATCAGCTGGTAGAAGGCGTGCTGGCCGTTGGTGCCGGGCTCGCCCCAGAACACTTCACCGGTTGCGTAGTTGACGAAGGAACCGTCTGCGCGAACGGACTTGCCGTTGGACTCCATGGTCAGCTGCTGCAGGTATGCGGGGAAGCGGTGCAGGTACTGGTCGTAGGGCAGAACCGCGTGGGTCTCTGCACCCAGGAAGTTCACGTTCCAGATGTTCAGCAGACCCATCAGAACGGGGACGTTCTTCTCGAAGGGAGCGGTGCGGAAGTGCTCATCCATTGCGTGGAAGCCAGCAAGGAAGTCAGCGAAGACCTTCGGGCCCAGCACGATAGCCAGGGAGGTGCCGATGGCGGAGTCCACGGAGTAGCGGCCGCCAACCCAGTCCCAGAAGCCGAAAGCGTTCTCGGGGTCGATGCCGAAGGCTGCAACCTTGTCGAGTGCGGTGGAGACAGCCACGAAGTGCTTTGCCACGGCTTCGGATGCGTCCTTACAGTCCAGCGCGCCTGCCTCGCGCAGGGAGGAGATGAGCCACTCGCGGGCCACGCGTGCGTTGGTCAGGGTCTCCAGGGTGCCGAAGGTCTTGGATGCGACGATGAACAGGGTGGTCTCGGGGTCCAGGTCGGAGACCTTCTCGGCCACGTCGGTCGGGTCAATATTGGAGATGAAGCGGGCGGTGATGCCTGCATCGGCGTAGGGCTTGAGAGCCTCGTACACCATGACCGGGCCCAAGTCGGAGCCACCGATACCGATGTTCACGACGGTCTCGATGCGCTTGCCGGTCACGCCGGTCCACTCACCGTTGCGCACGCGATCGGCGAAGGCGTAAATCTTCTTCAGCACGGCGTGCACGTCTGCGTCTACGTCCTGGCCGTCGACGGTCAGGGCGGGGGAGTAGCCCTCGGGGCGGCGCAGGGCGGTGTGCAGCACGGCGCGGTCCTCGGTGACGTTAATGTGCTTACCGGAGAACATTGCCTCGCGGGCCTGCTCCAGCTTGACCTCTTCAGCGAGCTTGAGCAGCAGCTCAACGGTCTCGGAGGTAATCAGGTTCTTGGAAAGGTCAACGTGCAGCTCGTCAGCGGTGAAGCTGAACTTCTCGGCACGGGCGGGGTCGGCGGCAAACCACTCGCGCAGGTTCGGGGTGAGAGCCTTGTGGTGAGCGGACAGAGCCGACCAGGCAGAGGTGGTCGTGGGGTCAATAGAAGTAGTCATGCTTCCATTCTCTTATTTTCGGGTGCCCCTGTCATCTCTTTCGAGGGTGATATGGGACGATACGGCGAAAAAATCGAAAACTGGTACCCGATCAGTTCGACTGTAACTCCGGTTGACCATCGATAAGTAATCTGTAGAGGTTGAAAAGAATGGTTTGGCTTGTCAGGGGCATATCTAGGGGATGGACGGATGCGCCTCAAGAAAATAGGAGATACCCCACAAACCTTGAAGTTTCACTTTAAAGAACGTTGGACTAGGGCGAATACTGTCTGGGGCGCAGAAACACCCCGAGGATGACACTTCCCTCACCCCCAGACGCCCTCGCGAGACCCTCCGCCCTGTACGACTTTTGGGGCAGGGAACGATTTTCTACTCTCAAACACAACACTCAGGACAACTAAACATGGCTTTTAACCTCTTCCAGGGGATTCGTATGCCCAAAAACGGCCAGGACCCTCCCTCGAGTCTTTCCTGGAAAGCCGCGGTTTCCGCCCCGAAATCCAGGGTCTGCGTGCTTTTGCAGTGCTCCTCGTCATGGTTTACCACGTCTGGGTGGCAAGGTTTCCGGCGGTGTGGACTTCTTTCTCTTCATCTCCACATTCCTGCTTTCGCTCTCCTTCATGCGGAAAATCAACGAGGGTAAGCCCCTCAATCCCCTCAACTACTGGACCCACGTATTCACCCGACTGCTGCCCGCAGCCTCGGTCGTGATTCTGTTAATCCTGGCCGCCGGCTGGAACCCCCAGGGTCGTAACGCCCAGTCGTAGTACCGGGTAGCGTACCGAGACGCGCGTTCCCCTAGAGAAAGCCCCCTCACCCCGCGTGGTGGAGGGGGCTTTCTGCTGCAGGTCTCCCAGAGCGGGCGGGACGGCGGGGGAGTGCCGCGAGACGGAGTAGCATTGGGACTATGCATGAATCAGCTCAGACCGCATCCGACCGCTCCCTCTACCTCATCGTCTCCCGGTCAGGTGAAACCCTGACCAACCCGGACGGCACCGTGCACTACGTGCGCGTCCTGCCCCGCACCCTGGCCGAAGAAGGTGCCGTGCTGGGCCGCACCGTACTCCGACCGAACCCCGTTCTAGAGCCCGATCTCATCCCCGGTTTCAATGCGAGGGAAGGCGCGCGCGATGAGCATGCACCCGCAACGGCTGCTCCGGCGGCGGACACCCCGACGGCAGAGGTGCGCGCCCTCTACTGCGAGGACGACACCCTTCAGGCCGTCGCTGAGGAACTCAACGCCGCCGAACCGAACAGTCAGGAGGGACCCGTGCAGGCCTCCTCCAGCGGCTTCCGCTACTACCCGGTGCACCGTGACCCGCTCGGCCGCGCCCGCTACGCCGCCGCCCTGGCCCGCCGCGACTACCTCATCGAAATGCGGTACTCCGCCTACACCGGTGAAGAAGCCCCCATCGGCCGCAAGGGAATCCGCCGCACCGCATCCGGCGAAATGGTCTTTCCCCGCATCGAACCGGCCGTCATGGGGCTGGTCATGAGCCGCGACGGCGAGCGCGTGCTCCTGGCCAATAATCGCCAGTGGCACCCCAATCGTTTCGCGCTCATCGCCGGGTTCGTCGACCCGGGCGAAAACCTCGAGGAGGCCATTGCCCGCGAGGTCTACGAAGAGACCGGTCTGCGCGCAGAACGCAGCGAGTACCGCATGAGCGATGTGTGGCCCTTCCCGCGCTCGCTCATGATTTGCTACCGGGTGACCGTGGACGAGAACGAGCCCATCGTTCACCACGACGGTGAAATTCGAGCCGCCCGCTGGTTTACCGCCGAGCAGCTGCGCGAGGCGATTGCCATCTCGGAGGAACGCGGCAATAGCGGGCAGGATGACCCCGCCAAGCTTGAGCTGCCCGGCACCAACGCCGTGGCCCGTCGTATGCTGGATGACTGGCTCGCCGAAAAGCCCTAGTGTTACACTGGTAGCTAAGCCCAACGGAGGGGGGTCCCTTTTGCCGTGCCCGCATACAGCGGAGTTTCACATCCGAAGGTACAGTCGGCAGAAGCGAACAAGGCAGGTTTCTCCAGCTGAGGATTGCCTCCTACACCCCCGCGCCCGGAGCGCATCAGCCGTTGGCAGGACTATCCCCTAGATTTAAGCGAGAAACTTTACGCATGTCTGAAAACACCGCTTCGCGCCCCGACCTTCGTAATGTGGCCATCGTGGCACACGTTGACCACGGTAAGACCACCATCGTCGACGCGATGCTGCAGCAGACCCACGCCTTCTCTGACCACGCAGATGTTGAAGACCGAGTCATGGACTCCGGCGACCTCGAACGCGAAAAGGGCATTACCATTCTGGCGAAGAACACCACCGTGTTCTACAACGGCCCCTCCGCTAACGGCGAGACCATCACCATCAACGTGGTCGACACCCCCGGCCACGCCGACTTCGGTGGCGAGGTGGAGCGCGGCCTGTCCATGGTTGACGGCGTTGTGCTGCTCGTGGACGCCTCCGAGGGCCCGCTGCCCCAGACCCGCTTCGTGCTGCGTAAGGCACTGGCCGCCAAGCTTCCCGTGATCCTCGTGGTCAACAAGGTGGACCGCCCCGACTCCCGTATCGACGAGGTCGTGAGCGAGTCCATGGACCTGCTGCTGGGCCTGGCCTCCGACCTGGCCGAGGAGGTCCCCGACCTGGACCTGGACGCAGTGCTGAACGTTCCGGTCGTGTACGCCTCCGGTAAGGCCGGCGCCGCCTCCCTGAACCAGCCCGCCGACGGCCAGCTGCCCGACAACGACGACCTCGAGCCGCTGTTCAAGACCATCATCGAGCACGTGCCCGCCCCCACCTACGACCCCAACGAGGTTCTGCAGGCACACGTGACCAACCTGGACTCCTCCCCGTTCCTGGGCCGTCTGGCACTGGTCCGTATCTTCAACGGAACCCTGAAGAAGGGCCAGACCGTCGCCTGGGCACGCCACGACGGCGAGATCAAGAACGTCCGCATCTCCGAGCTGCTGGCCACCAAGGCGCTGGACCGCGTTCCTGCCGAGTCCGCCGGCCCCGGCGAGATCGTCGCGGTTGCGGGTATCGAGGACATCACCATCGGTGAAACCCTGACCGACGCCGAGAACCCCAAGCCCCTGCCGCTGATCAAGGTGGACGACCCCGCAATCTCCATGACCATCGGTATCAACACCTCCCCGCTGGCCGGCCGCGTCAAGGGCGCAAAGGTCACCGCACGTCAGGTGAAGGACCGCCTGGACCGCGAGCTCATCGGTAACGTGTCCATCAAGGTTCTGCCCACCCAGCGCCCGGACGCCTGGGAGGTTCAGGGCCGTGGCGAGCTCGCCCTGGCAATCCTCGTGGAGCAGATGCGCCGTGAGGGCTTCGAGCTGACCGTGGGTAAGCCCCAGGTGGTTACCAAGACTATCGACGGCAAGGTCTACGAGCCCATGGAGCACATGATTATCGACGTGCCCGAGGAGTACCTGGGCGCCGTCACCCAGCTGATGGCATCTCGCAAGGGCCGCATGGAGAACATGGCAAACCACGGTACCGGTTGGGTCCGCATGGAGTTCGCCGTTCCCGCCCGTGGCCTGATTGGCTTCCGCACCCAGTTCCTGACCGAGACCCGCGGTGCCGGCATTTCCTCCTCGTACTCGATTGATCCCGAGCCCTGGGCCGGCGAGATTGAGTACCGCACCAACGGTTCGCTGATTGCTGACCGCGCCGGCGTGGTGACCCCCTACGCGATGATCAACCTGCAGGAGCGCGGCACCTTCTTCGTGGAGCCCACCTCCGAGGTGTACGAGGGTATGATCGTGGGCATGAACTCCCGTGCCGACGACATGGAAGTGAACATCACCAAGGAAAAGAAGCTGACCAACATGCGTTCTTCGACCGCGGACAACTTCGAGAACCTGACCCCGCCGAAGAAGCTGACCCTCGAGGAATCCCTCGAGTTCGCCCGCGAGGACGAGTGCGTTGAGGTGACCCCCGAGGCCATCCGTATCCGCAAGGTCATCCTGGATTCCAACGAGCGTGTGCGCGAGTTCCGCCGCCGCGCCCGCGCCAACTAATTGCGCTGACGGTACGACCGTCGGGACGTAGCGTTTCGAAGAGCCGCCGCCACCTTCCGGAAGGAAGAGGGCGGCGGCTCGGCGTATTCGGGCAGGTCGGGGGCGAAACCGGGACCGCTCAATACTGAGGTGAGCCTACCCCCGCTGCCGTGTAAGATAAGACCGTGTGCTGAGACAGCGTGCACCCCCGCAGACGCCCTGCGCGCGGGGTGAGGCGTAAACCCCAGAGGCACATCCCAGTCCGTGCGTTATGAGAGGGAATTCCCGTGTCCGCATCCGACAACAGCCCGCAGGAAGCCGAGCAGCAGAAGCCGCAGGAAGCCGCGACCCCCAGCTACCCCACGCAGGGTGAGCGCATCGCATCCGGCGCCAAGCGCGACCTGCTGCCCACAAACTACGATCCGGAGCAGGCGCGCATCCTCTTCGTGCACGCGCACCCCGACGACGAGACCTCCTCGACCGGCGCGACGATGGCGTACTACGCGCAGAAGGGCGCCGAGGTGTACCTCATCACCGCAACCCGCGGTGAGCTGGGCGAGGTTATCCCGCAGCAGCTACAGCACCTGGAGGTCGGTAAGCCCGGATGCACCGACAACGGCGAGGCGCTGGGGGAGTACCGTGTGGGCGAGCTGAACGGTGCTCTCGAGGCCCTGGGCGTGCACCGCCACCTCTTCCTCGGTCAGGAGCCGGCCACCGCCGAGGGCGTGCCGGCCCTCTACCGCGACTCCGGCATGGCCTGGGGCCCGAACGGCAAGCCCATCGCCAACCCCGTCTCGAGCGATGCCTCGCTGACCGCCCAGCCCCTCGAACCGCAGGCGCAGGCCCTGGTCGCCGCAATTCACGAGATTCAGCCGGATGTGCTGGTCACCTACGACGCCGACGGCGGCTACGGCCACCCCGACCACGTGCGCGTGCACCAAATCGTGAAGCGTGCCCTGGAGATTCTGGGGGATGACGAGGACCGACCGCTGCTCACCTGGGGCATTGAGGGCGAGTACAACCCTGAGGACACCCGCGTGCAGGCCGCCATCTTCGGCGACGGCACCGCCAAGCGAAAAGCCATGGAGGCGCACCGCACCCAGATTACGGTGCTGGACGATAAGACCTTCGAGTACTCGAATAAGGTGCCGCAGAAGATTTCTGCCGTTGAGACCTACCGCGTGCTCGATGGCGACCCCACCCGCACGGTCAACCCGAAGCCGCAGGAGGCGGGGCTCGTCTCCACGGTGCTGACCGGCGTGATCCTGGGCGCCGTGGCTGCTGTTGCCGGTTCTATCTACCACGCCTGGGTCGTGTACGCGGGCGATGTTGCCCTGCCCGTGGGCTTGCTCATTGCGTACCTGACGATTTTCTTCGCCTCCCTGTGGAGCGCGCTCGCCCTGCGCCGCGGCATGACGGCGGCTATCGTGGGTGCCGTGGCCTTCGTGACCGTGTACTGGCTGGCCTACGGCCGCCCTGACTCGCCCTTCGTACTCGTGAATCCGGGGCACTCGGCCATCGGCCTGTACGGTGCGCTGTGGTGGTTCGGCACACCGGTGGCGGCGATGCTGGGTATGTTCGCGTACACGCGCAACCGGGTGAAGGATGCGCGCTACTTCTCGGCCCGTTCGGCGCATCAGCGTGCGCGCGCCAAGGCTGAGGGTCGGGATAAATAGCGAAGAAAAAGTATGCGTTATTGCGTGTTTTTCCTCGGCGGGAAAAAGGGTTGTGCCCGCCCGCAAATTAATGTGACGAAGATTTCATTTATATAATTTGGGTATTTTTATAATTCACTGACTAGGTGAAATAATGAATGGCGGCAGGGCAGGCTTGCCTAAAAAATAGGCTCCCGCCCGCCGCCGTTCGCTGTCTAATACACCACGAAAATACGATAAAACACCGAGCGCGCGATAGACTATACAAAGACTTCCCCGCCGAGCACCACACGCTCGGCGGTTTACTCTGCAGACCCTGCCCTGGAGAAGGCGACCCGCAGACCGGCGGGCACAGGGCGCACAGCATCGAGAAAGGCACCGACCCATGACCTACGTTATCGCGCTTCCCTGCGTGGACGTCAAAGACCGCGCCTGCGTTGAAGAATGCCCCGTGGACTGCATCTACGAAGGTGACCGCACCCTGTACATCCACCCCGACGAGTGCGTGGACTGCGGCGCCTGTGAGCCCGTCTGCCCCGTCGAGGCCATCTACTACGAAGATGACGTTCCCGAAGAGTGGAGCGAATACGTGAGCGCCAACGCCGACTTCTTCGACGACCTGGGTTCCCCCGGTGGCGCCGCAAAGCTCGGCCCCACCGGCAAGGACGTGCCCTTCATCGCGGCACTGCCCCCGCAGAGCAACTAACCCCATACCTGAAGCATCCGCGCCCGCAGAGTAATTGCGCGAGTGACCGGATGCACGAGCCCCCACCCCGGCCGATGCGCACCGCACGCGGTGCGCCCCTGGACAAACTGTCTAGGCGCTGGGATGGGGGCTCTTCCTCTAGTCAGCCCCAAAGCCCGGGCGATAGACTGGAGTGACGAAAAATCCCCAAGCGACCAGGTGACACAATGACTTACGGCCTGAACCTGCCCGAATACCCCTGGGAGGCGCTCGCCCCCTACCGCGCCACCGCCGCGGCCCACCCCGACGGCCCGGTGGACCTGTCCATCGGCACCCCCGTGGACCCCACCCCCGAGCTCATCCGCAACGCGCTCGCCGAGGCATCCGACGCCCCCGGCTACCCGACCACCCACGGCACCCCCGCCCTGCGCGAGGCCATCGCCGAATGGTTTGAGCGCCGTCGCGGCGTGAAGGGCCTGGACCCGCAGGCCATCATGCCCACAATCGGCTCGAAGGAGCTCGTGGCCTGGCTGCCCTTCCTGCTGGGCCTGGGCCCCGGCGACGTGGTCGTGTACCCGCGCATCGCCTACCCCACCTACGATATGGGTGCCCGCTTCGCCCGCGCCGAATCCGTGCCCGCCGACAGCCTGGACGAGCTGGACGCCGACACCCGCAGCCGCGTGAAGCTGATCTGGGTGAACTCCCCGGCCAACCCGAACGGCACGGTCCGCACCGTGGAGCAGCTGCGCGAAATCGTGGCGCAGGCCCGCGAAATCGGTGCCGTGGTGGCCTCCGACGAGTGCTACGCGGAGCTCGGTTGGGGCGCCTGGGACGAGGCCCGCGGCGGTAAGCCCGTGCCCTCCATCCTGGATCCGCGAGTGTGCGACGGCGACTTCACCGGCCTGCTGGCCGTCTACTCACTGTCCAAGCAGTCGAACCTGGCCGGCTACCGCGTCGCCTTCGTGGCCGGCGCCCCCGAGCTCATGCCGAACATTATCAACAGCCGCAAGCACGCCGGCATGATCGTGCCCGCGCCCGTGCAGGCCGCCATGATTGCCGCCCTGGGCGATGAGGCGCACGTTGCGGCGCAGAAGGACCGCTACCGTGCCCGCCGCGAGGTGCTGGAGAACGCCATCACCGCCGCCGGCGGACGCATCGAGGGCTCCGAGGCGGGCCTGTACCTGTGGACCACCTTCGGCGAGTCAACCTGGGACTCCATCGGCCGCCTGGCCGAGCTGGGCATCATCGCCGGACCCGGCGTGTTCTACGGCGAGGACGGCGAGGGCTACGTGCGCATCGCCCTGACCGCCTCCGACGAGGCCGTGGCCAAGGCCGCCGAGCGTCTGAAGGCCTCCGCGGCTAAGTAGACTGGCCGGCCCATCCGCGCGGCGTTACCGAGCCGCTCGCGCTGAGCGAGGCCCGCTCGCCGGGGACCTAACCTGCATAGCAGAGAAGCCCCCGCACCCTCCCGAAAGGGGAGTGCGGGGGCTTTGCTGTACCTCGTGCTGTACCTCGGCTGTGGCTACTTGCGGCCGCCGGGGAGCACGAACATCTGAATCGTCGGCGGGTTCGGGTTGTCCAACTCGCCGGGAATCAGTTCGCGGGTCACCTTCGCGGAGGTGCGCGATGCCAGGCGGTCGGTAATACCGGTTGCCAGTGCGGTTAGCGCGAAGTTCACAATGATAAACAGGGCCGCCGCCAGTAGCAGGGTCTGCAACACGTTACCGTCACCGGAACCGATGCGGCGCGCCGAGGCGAGCAGCTCCGGGTAGGAGATGATGTAACCCAGGGCGGTATCCTTCAGAATCACCACAAACTGGCTCAGCATGGAGGGCATCATCGCGGTGAATGCCTGCGGAATCAGAATCTGAATCAGCGTCTGGCTGGGGGTCAGACCAATTGCCAGACCGGCCTCACCCTGACCACGGGGTAGCTGCTTCACGCCCGAGCGCAGCAGCTCGGCAATCACCGAACCGTTGTACAGGGTCAGACCCACCACCACGGCGATAAAGGGCAGCTGGGCCGGCGGAAGACCGCTGTACTTGCCCAGGAACAGCCAGAAGAAGATCATCATGATCAGCACGGGCACGGCGCGGAAGAACTCCACGACCACGGTGCCAATCCAACGGACCACGCGGTACTGCGACAGACGCGCGATGCCGAAGACCATACCGAAGGCAATCGAGGTCACCACCGAAATCAAGGCGGCGGACAGGGTCGAGGCCAGGCCGGGCAGATAGTAGGAGGTCCACGCACGGGCGGTGAACAGGTCGGTCCACTTCTCCGCCTCCAGCTGGCCCTTCTGGCCCATCACGGTCAGCACGTACACCGCGAAAATCGCGAAGACAACCAGGGCCGCAATGTTGAAGATGCGGGTGCGGCGCTGAGCCATGGGACCCGGCTCGTCAAAGAGAACCGACGAGGTCCCGCGGGTTTCGTTACTGATAAAGGGGTTTTTCATCGCTTCACCGCCAGCTTTCGAGAGGACCAGGTGGTCAGAACACCAATGGGAACAACGATCACCACGAAGCCCAGAGCGAAGACGAGGAAGATGGCCAGAACCATGTTCGCGTCAAACTCAATCATGGACTTCATCATGCCGGAAGCCTCAGCTACCGACGCGACAGAAGCCACGGTCGTGTTCTTCGCCAGAGCAATCAGGGTGTTGCCCAGCGGGGTAATCGCACCGCGCAACGCCTGCGGGAAAATCACCAGGCCGGCGGTGTCGAAGAAGCCCAGACCAATAGCGCGGGCAGCTTCTGCCTGACCCTTCGGAACGGTGTTCACGCCCGAACGAATCGCCTCGCAGATAAACGCCGAATGGTAAATCGACAGGGCAATGACCGCGTACACGAAGAAGTTCGTGTCGAAATCGTGCGAGAAGGAGAGCTGGAACTGCGTCCACACACCCAAAATGGCGAAAGTCATCATGATGGTGAGCGGAGTATTACGGACAGTATGCACGTAGGCGGTGCCCACCCATCGCAGGGACGGGACGGGGCTGATGCGCATGAGCGCCAGCACGGTACCGAGAACGAACGAGCCAATGGCCGCCCAGAAGGTCAGCTCAATATTGGTCATGAAGGCGCCGACCACATCGTACTTGGACAGGAGGGTGCCGAGTTGGTCAAAGAATGACATTCGTGAACCTCTCTAGAGGCCTAGGCGCAGGAGGTGCCCAGGTGCGGCGGGTTGGTTTCGGTGTTGTAGTGGTAGCCTGTGCCTTCGGTGTACTTGGTGATGAGCTTCTCCCAGGTACCGTCGGCAACCATCTCGTTGATGGCGTTGTTCACGGCTTCGCACTTGTCGGTGCCCTTGGGCAGACCCACGCCGTAGCGTTCGGTGGTGAAGGGGGCACCAACCACCTTCAGCTTGCCCTTGTTCGCTTTGGTGGCTGCCAGACCGGCGAGGGTTATGTCGTCGGTGGTGACGGCGTCCACCACGCCGCCGTTGAGGGCGACCACGCAGTCGGAGTAGCTATTCTGCTTGACCAGGTTCACGTTCTTGGCGAACTTGTCCTGGACCTTCTTGGCGCTGGTGGAGCCGGTCACGGAGCAGAGGTTCTTGCCGTTGAGGTCGTCGGGGCCGTGAATATCGGTGTTATCGGCACGCACGAGCAGGTCCTGGCCCGCGGTGTAGTAGGGGCCGGCGAAGTCCACGGTCTTCTTACGGCTATCAGAGATGGAGTAGGTCGCAAAGATCATGTCTACCTGACCGGTATTGAGCATGTTTTCGCGGTTAGCGGCGGGGGATTCGACGAACTCAATCTGCTCTTCGGAGTAGCCGAGCTTACCGGCGACGTAGCGCGCCACCTCCACGTCGAAACCGGTGTAGGTGTTGCCGTCCTGGTAACCGAGGCCGGGCTGGTCTACTTTGATGCCGATGCGGATCTTGTGGTCGCTTTCTGCGCTGGAGCATCCTGCGAGAGTACCGGTGAGGGCGAGGGATGCTGCTGCGGCGAGTACCGCCAGCTTGCGTGAATATTTTTGCATGTCGGTCCCTCTGCTTTAGCGGTTGATGATCTTGGAGAGGAAGTCCTTGGCGCGCTCGCTCTTCGGGTTTGTGAAGAACTCGTCCGGGTGCGCCTCTTCGACGATCTCGCCGTCGGCAAGGAAGACGATGCGGTCTGCTGCCTTGCGGGCGAAGCCCATCTCGTGGGTCACCACGATCATGGTCATGCCTTCCCGTGCGAGGGAGACCATGGTGTCGAGCACTTCGTTGACCATTTCGGGGTCGAGCGCGCTGGTGGGTTCGTCGAAGAGCATGACCTTAGGTCTCATGGCGAGTGCGCGGGCGATGGCGACGCGCTGCTGCTGACCGCCGGAAAGCTCTGCGGGCATCTTGTGCACCTGGGAATCCACGCCGACCTTTGCGAGTAGCTTCATGGCCTCCGCTTCTGCCTCCGACTTGGAGATCTTGCGGATTCGGCGGGGTCCAAGGGTTACGTTATCGAGGATGTTCTTGTGCGCGAAGAGGTTGTAGGACTGGAAGACCATGCCGACTTCCGCGCGGAGCTTGGCGAGGGCTCGGCCTTCTTCGGGTAGTTCTTGTCCGTCAATGGTGATGGATCCGCTGGTGATAGTTTCGAGGCGGTTGATGGTTCGGCAGAGGGTGGATTTGCCGGATCCGGAGGGGCCGAGGAGGACGACGACCTCACCTTTTCCCACGGAAAGATTGATGTTCTTCAGAACGTGGTTGGTGCCGTAGTACTTGTTGACGTTGGCGATTTCGATGAGGTTTTTCTGCGCTTCGGGAGCTGCCTGTGCGGACATGATGAACCCTTTCACGTGAGGTGCGTCTATGATGCGGGTTGTCTGTATGCTGAGTTTTCAGCTTACGCCTCATGCGGTTTCCTGTCTGCAAAATATTCACTTTACTGTGTAAGCAATGTGAATTTTTAAGCATGAATGCATAGTTATAGTATTTTTGACGTAAAAATATGGGTAAAAAACACCCCATCTTCACAAAAGGCTCTGACTAGGGAATATATTCTTCCCTATCTCTACTCACTCACGAGGTGTCAAACGCCTTTGGGGAGGTAGTCACGACTTGGTAAAAATTTCGAAAAAAGCGCAGAAAAGTGCCCGATAGGTGAGACAACACCTATCGGGCATCCTGTAACACCCCCGCAGGAGGGGCTAAAACTGTTTAGGCTTCGTAACCGTTGGGGTTATTCTTCTGCCAGTTCCAGTGGTCGCGAACCATGGTCTTGATATCACGGGTAGCGCTCCAACCCAGGTCAGCCAGGGCGGAGGAGGGGTCGGCGTACGAGACCGCAACGTCACCGGGGCGACGATCCACAATCTTGTACGGCAGCTCCTTACCGCACGCCTCCTCGAATGCGTGCAGAACCTGCAGAACCGAGTAGCCGTTACCGGTACCCAGGTTCCAGGTGTGCAGGCCGCCGTGCTCAGCAATATAGTTCAGCGCCTTCAGGTGGCCGTCGGCCAGGTCGACCACGTGGATATAGTCGCGCACACCGGTACCGTCAACGGTCGGGTAGTCGTTGCCGAAGACGTTCAGGTGGTCGCGGCGACCCACTGCAACCTGGGCGATGAAGGGCACCAGGTTGTTCGGGATACCCGCCGGGTCCTCGCCGATACGGCCGGACTCGTGTGCACCAACGGGGTTGAAGTAGCGCAGCAGAGCAATGTTCCACTTGGAGTCGGAAGCGGCCAGGTCGACCAGCATGTCCTCGATGTGCTCCTTGGTACGGCCGTAGCAGGACTGCGCATCCATGTTCATCTTCTCGATGAGCGGCATGGACTCGGGCTCGCCGTACACGGTAGCGGAGGAGGAGAACACGATGGAGTGGCAGTCGGCCTCGTCCATGGCGTAGAGCAGGTTCAGGGTGCCGGCCACGTTGGTCTGGTAGTACCACAGCGGCTTCTCAGCGGACTCACCCACAGCCTTCAGACCCGCAAAGTGAATCACGGCGTCGGGGCGAACCTGCTTGAAGAGGGCCTTCATGCCCTCGAGGTCGAGCAGATCAACCTTGTGGAATTCGGGAGCGCGGCCGGCCAGCTCGGTGACGCGCTTGAGGGACTCTTCGGAGGAGTTGGCGAGGTTATCCATGACGACGACGTCGTGGCCTGCCTTGAGCAATTCAAGTACGGTGTGCGAGCCAATGTAGCCGGCACCGCCGGTAACGAGTACCTTCATGATGTCCTTTCGAGCAAAAATTCCGGCGTGAACCGGACGGAGCATGTGCTGTTGAGCTGTATCTAATGGTACAGGGGTCGAGGCAACAGAATGGTTTTATGCACTGTGCGCTTGTGCACTCCGGTGTGAGCACGTGGGAGGCACATAAAAGACTACGGATGGTGAAGTTATCGAGGAAGGGATGCGAGCCCCGCGCACAACGTAGAAAAAAGGGCCGGGATGCTTCACGCATCCCGACCCCTCAAGCCCGCAGGGGCGGCCCGCATTAACGCAGGCCGGCCCAGACTAGTCCAGGTACAGACTAGTTCAGGTGCAGCGCCTCGTTCAGCTCCACGGTGTTCTTCGCACGCGGCAGAACCTCAATCGCGCCGCTCAGCGAATTACGGCGGAACAGCAGGTTCGACACGCCGGACAGCTCCGCAGCCTTCACCACGCGCGCCTCCTGACCGGGCAGCAGCACGCTCACGCGGGAACCGGCGGTCACGTACAGGCCCGCCTCAACCACGCAGTCATCGCCGAGGGCAATACCGATACCGGACTCCGCGCCCAGCAGGGAACGCTCGCCAATCGACACGCGCTTCTTGCCGCCGCCGGAGAGGGTGCCCATCGTGGAGGCGCCGCCGCCCACATCCGAGCCATCGCCCACCACAACGCCCTGCGAGATGCGGCCCTCAACCATGGAGGTGCCCAGAGTACCGGCGTTGAAGTTCACGAAGCCCTCGTGCATCACAGTGGTACCGGATGCCAGGTGCGCGCCCAGGCGCAGGCGATCGCCGTCACCAATACGCACGCCGGCGGGCACCACGTAATCCACCAGGCGCGGGAACTTATCAATGTGGCTCACGCTCAGGTGACCCAGCTTGCGCAGGCCAATCGCGAGCTTCTGGAACTCGGCGGCCAGCACCGGGCCGTGGTTGGTCCACGCCACGTTTGCCAGGGTGCCGAACAGGCCGTCCAGGTTCAGCTCGTTCGGGCGGACCAGGGTGTGGGAGAGCAGGTGCAGACGCAGGTAGGCGTCCACGGCATCCTCGGGTGCCTCATCCAGGTTGATGGAGGCGGTGCGCACCTCGGTGCGGGCATTGCGCGCCGGGTGCTCGGCGGCCAGCTCCTCCAGCTCGTCCGCGATGGACAGGTCGGGGGTCTGGGTCAGGGAGGGGGCGGGGAACCAGGCATCCAGAACGGTGCCGGCATGCTCGCCGGAAGCAACAACATTAACCAGTGCGACGCCGGAGGCGTAACGGGGAGTGTTTTCAGACATGCACACCATTATATGGGCTGTAGCACACCGAGCATCAGGATCGTCGGCGTTCGTCTCACGAACAGAAGCGCGGGCCCCGGGATGCGGGGCGCCCCCAGCCTGTATCGTGGAGGGATGACTGTGAATCACCACGCACCCCTGGACCTGAACGTATCCATGCCCGAGCTGACCCGCGCCCTGCTCGACTACGAATCGGTATCCGACCACGAGAAAGACCTGGCCGACGCCGTGTATGCGGCGCTCGCGGCTTACCCGCACCTGCACCTGACCCGCGACGGGGACGCCATCATTGCCCGCACCGAATTCCCGCCGCTGCCCGGCGAAGAGGGGGAACGCACCCGCATTATCCTGGCCGGTCACCTGGACACCGTGCCCCTGCCCACCGTCGAGGGTTCCCTGGGCACCGTGCCGGCAACCGTCCGCGAGGAAGACGGCGAGTACGTGCTCTACGGACGCGGCGCGACCGACATGAAGGGCGGCGTGGCCGTCCAGCTGAAGCTTGCCGCCGAGCTGACCGCGCGGGACACCGACTACAACCTGACCTACATCTTCTACGACCACGAGGAGGTCGCGAGCGAGCTCTCCGGCCTGGCGCGTCTGATCCGTAACCACGGCGAGCTCATCACCGACGCCGACTTCGGCGTGCTGCTCGAACCGACCAACGGCACGATTGAGGGCGGATGCAACGGCACCATGCGTTTCTTCGTGCGCACCCGCGGCCTGGCCGCCCACTCGGGCCGGGCCTGGCGCGGCGAGAACGCGATCCACGCCCTGGCGCCGGCGTTGGCGGCGCTGGCCTCCTACGAGCCGAAGACCATTGCCGTGGAGGGCCTGGACTACCGCGAGGGCCTGAACGCGGTGCAGATCTCTGGCGGCGTGGCCGGCAACGTGATTCCCGACGCGGCGGCGATGCACGTGAACTATCGTTTCGCCCCCGATAAGACCCTGGACGAGGCGGTTGCCCACGTGCGTGAGGTTTTCGCCGGGTACGAGCTGGACTTCGTAGACCTCTCCCCGGCGGCCCGCCCCGGCCTGGACACCCCGCTGGCCGCCTCCCTGATTGCGGCGGTGGGGCAGGAGCCCCAGCCGAAGTACGGTTGGACGGACGTGGCGCGCCTGAGCGAAATCGGAATCCCGGCCGTGAACTTCGGCCCCGGTGACGCCCTGCTGGCCCATACCGACAACGAGCACGTGCGCTTCAGCCAGCTGACCCGCTGCCACGCGGACCTGCGCGCCTGGCTGCTCAGCGACCGCGACGACGAGGACTAGGAGGCGGGCTAGGAGGCCTTCCCAGCCCGGTTGCGTGCCGAACCAGGCGGCATGTGCCCCGTGCGTGAATCCCGCGGGCGAACTCCGCGGGTCAGGCGCAGGGGCCCTATGCATGGGCCCCGTGCACGAACCCGGACCAAAGCCCTCCCGCCTGCCGGCCACCGCGTTGTCGCCCCGTCCGGCAGGCATCTCACAGCGTCATAGAAGGGGAGACAACGCATCTCTCTTCTAAGATGGAGAGTATCCATACACGTTATTCGAGAGGACAGAGTTGAACATTCTTCTGATTCTGCTCGCCCTGATCCTGCTGGTCATCGCCTCGCTCACGGTGATTGCGCTCGGCGGCCACCGCGCCGTGCCCGGCGCAGTGTTCTTCAACGCCGTGGGCCGTGACGGCCTGGGAATCTTCGACACGGTCGACGACCTGGACGTCATCGCCAAGCCCTTTAGGGCCCCCGCGCCGCAGGCCGTGCCCGCCGAGGGCCCCCGGGCCGTGCAGGAAGAGCCGGAACCCCTTCCTCTGGCCGTGCCGCACACCGGTAACGTTGAGCGGACCCTGAGCGCCCACGACTTCGTGGAGCACCACGTGGACAAGCCCTCGGGTGCCTCCGCGGTATCCTCCGCCGAGAAGCCGCAGAGCGGGGAGGCCCGATGAGCGCACGCGCCGGGCTCACCGAATCGAGCGAGCCGGCGGAGCATACCGCATCCCGCGTCGAGCAGAACCGGTCCGAGTCCTTCGACGAGGCCCTGACATGGATGTACACCTCCTCTGCCGAGCGTCTGCGCCGCGTGGGGGAGCGTCTGCGCGCCCTGCCGGCCTGGCTTTCGGTGCTGCTCATCTACGGGATTTCGCGTGTGTGGGGCTTCGTGGTGTTCGCCGTGGTCGGTCAGCAGCAGCTGCGCGGCCCCTGGGGCGAGCACCTGAGCTACCTCTCCTTCATCAGCACCTGGGATGCCGGCTGGTACGAACAGATTGCGCTCAACGGTTACCCGAGCGAGCTGCCGGTCAACGCGATGGGTGTCGTCCAGCAGAATCAGTGGGCGTTTTACCCCATCTTTCCGCTGCTCTCGCAGGGGATCAGCCGTCTGACGGGCATCGCCTACTACCCGGTGGCCGCCACCGTCGCCCTGCTGGCCGGTTTCGCGGCGGCCTGGATCATCTACCTGCTCTTTGACGCCTCGGTGAAGGCGGCCCGTCTCGCGCGTTCCGGATCTGACTCCGCCGATGCTGAGCCCGCCTCCTCGTTGGCCCTGTGGGGCACGGCCCTGGTGTCGTTCCTGCCGGTGGCTCCCGTGCTTCAGGTGCCTTACGCCGAGTCACTGAACCTGGTGTTCCTGGCCGGTGCGCTGCTGTGCCTCGTGAAGGGGCGTTACGGCTGGCTGGTGCCGGTTGCGGCCCTGGCCTGCCTTTCCCGCCCGGTGGGCGTTCCGCTGGGTGCAGCGGCGGGCCTGTGGTGGTTCGCCTGCTGGGTTCGGTCGAGTCGCGCTATGGGCATTGGCACGGCGTTTGTGCGCCGTGCGGGGCAGCTGGTGAGCGCCCTGCTGGTGTGCGCGTGCGCGCTGGTTTGGCCCGCGATTGCGTGGTCGGCTACGGGCCGTCCGGATGCGTACACGGCCACCGAGACGGCGTGGCGCGGCACCCATTTGGCACCGATTGAGCCCTGGCTGACGCAGGGGTACCTGTACTTTGGGTATGCGGCCCCGATCCTGCTGGTTCTGCTGATCCTGGGTTTCGCCGCGCTGTGCCTGAGCCCGGTGGCGCGAAGCGTTTTGGCGGCCCCGCTGAATCTGTGGTGCGTCTGCTATTTCACCTACCTGATTCTGTTCCTCAACCCGCAGTCGTCGACGTTCCGTCTGCTGCTACCGCTGTTCCCGCTGGTCGTGGTGGTTGCGGCGCTGAGCCGTTCGCGAGCTTACCGTTGGGCGTTGCTGGTTGGGGGCGCGTGCGCGCAGTGGGGCTGGGTGGGCTGGCTGTGGCATTGGAAGCAGCTACCCGGCGGTGGAGACTACCCGCCGTAAACCGCTGAATCTATCCAACGGGTGCTTGAGACCGCCGGTGCGCTGACGGCGGTCTTTTGCGTTCGGGAGGCGGGCGTGCCTGCGGTTGGAGCCGCAGCGTTTTAACCCGGCGGTGGAGACTACCCGCCGTAAACCGAATATTGTGTGGGGAGACCGCCGGTGTGCTGCCGGCGGTCTTTTGCGTTCTTAGCCGAGGGCGCAATACTTTCGGCGGGGCTTTAGCTCGCGCATCCCGCAGGTCCAGAGCTTAAAGACACGTTCGTATGGGCCCTTTTGGTCGGCGGCACCGGCCCGGAGCTGATAATCTATATTCTGTGTTTGGTATTAGTGGCACCGAGTTGATTATTCTGGCCATCATCACGTTTGTGGTGATTGGCCCCGAACGCATGCCCGAATACGCCCGTCAGATTCGCGAGTTCGTCAAGACCGTGCGCCGCATGGCCTTCGACGCTAAGGACGACTTCAAGGAGGCCCTGGGCGAGACGGGCCTGGAGGACATCAACTGGCGACAGTACGACCCCCGCCAGTACGACCCCCGCGTGATTGTGCGTCAGGCATTCGCCGAGGATGACGCCGAGCGCGAGCGCGAGGCGAAGGCCCGCGAGGAGGCGCTGCTGAAGGAGAAGGAGAAGGCCGAGAGCCATTCCCTCCCGCGAGGCGCGTACGCCCCCTTCGACGTGGACGCCACCTAAGATTTCGAAACAAAGAACCCCGCACCGGTCACGGCGCGGGGTTCTTTGTGTATCAGCTTTTCTGCGTCAGCTTTCTATCGGTGGTTTCTAGAGGCTCTAGCCCTAGACGAAGAGCGGCAGGCTCTGCCCCGCCCTCGACTCGCCAGAGTGCAGAAGCTTCGAGGCGATGGACTGGATCTCTTCGGCGGTCGCGGAGTCGGGGTGACCCCACACGACGGGCATGCCCTCGTCACCACCGGTGCGCAGGTTCACGTCCAGGGGGACCGAGCCGAGCAGCGGGACCGGGTAGGAGAGCGCCTCCGAGAGACGCTCAGCGAGCACCTGCCCGCCTCCGGAACCGAACATGTCGAGCACGGTGCCGTCGGGCAGGGTCATGGCGGCCATGTTCTCTACCACGCCCACGACCTTCTGGCCGGTCTGCAGGCTCAGGGTGCCGGCGCGTTCGGCCACATCCACGGCGGCGTGCTGCGGGGTGGAGATGAGCACGAGCTCCGCATTCGGTAGCAGCTGCGCCATGGAGATGGCGATATCGCCGGTGCCGGGAGGCAAATCCAGCAGCAGCACATCCAGGGCGCCGAAGTGCACGTCCATGATGAACTGCTCCAGCGCGCGGTGCAGCATGGGGCCGCGCCAGGCCACCGGCTCGTTACCCTTGAGGAACATGCCGATGGAGATGACGCGAATAAAGCCCCCACTGACCTGCGCATCGCCCCAGCGGCGGGCGGGGGTGGGAACATCCACGGTGGGGGGAAGAATCAGGTCATCCAGGCGTGTGGGGGCATCGGTGATGCCGAGCAGGCCCGGAATCGAGAAGCCGTGCACATCCGCGTCGATGATGCCCACCGAGAGCCCGCGCGAGGCGAAAGCCGCCGCAAGGTTGGCCGTCATGGAGGACTTACCCACGCCGCCCTTGCCGGACACCACGCCGAACACGCGGGTCAGCGAGCCGGGGGCGGTGAACGGGTTGGTGCGTTCGGGCTTGAGCATCGAACGCAGGGCGGACCGCTGCTGCGGGTTCATCGCGCCCACCTGCAGCTGCACTCGCTCGATGCCCTCGACGGTGGCGGCGGCCTCGCGCACCTGCTGCTCGATGGTGTTCTTCAGCGGGCAGCCCTCGATGGTGAGCAGAACCTTCACCTCGGCCCAGTGGCGGCCGGGAATCGGCTTACCGCGCTCATCCAGCTCGGGATGCACGAGCGCGGTCTCGACCATGCCGAGCTCCGTGATGGGGCGGCGCAGCTCGGGGTCCTCCACGCGGGCAAGGGCCGCGTAGAGCGCGTCCTGCAGCGGGTTATCGGCGCTCACGGGCGCCTCCCTCCGGGGCATCGCCCGAGGTCTTGGCCGGGCTCTCTGCCTTCCGCTCGCCCGGGTCCTCAGCGTGCGCGGAGCCCTCGGTCTCCTCGCTCTCGGTTTCCTCACCCTCGATGCCGTCGGAGGCGTCGATATCGTCGATGGCCTCCTCCAGGTCCTCAATGTCCTCGCTGATGTCCTGCAGCTGCTCGGCGTGGCGCTCCTGCTCCTGCGCAATGTTCTGCAGCTCCTCAAGAATGTCGCGCAGCTCGCTACGGACGAAGTCTCGGGTCGCCACCTCGCGCAGGGCAATACGCAGCGAAGCAATCTCGCGGGTCAGGTACTGGGTCTCCTCCAGGTTCTGCTGATCGCGCTTACGGTCCTCGGAAGCCACCACGCGGTCGCGGTCGTCCTGACGGTTCTGCGCGAGCAGCAGCAGGGGAGCGGCGTAGGAGGCCTGCAGGGACAGCATCAGGGTCAGCAGGGTGAAGTTCAGGCTACGCGGGTCGAACTGCATCTCCTCCGGCGCCAGGGAGTTCCAGGCCAGCCACACGCCACAGAAGATGGTCATCCACATCAAAAACTGCGGGGTACCCATGTAGCGCGCAAACGCCTCGGTCATGCGGCCGAAGGAGTCCGGGTTGGGGCTGGCAAACAGCCTCGGCTTGCGGGTGCCGGGGGTGCTCAGCTGCGATTCGCCGCGCTGCGGGCGGGAATCGCCGCGCTCGCGGTTGCGTTCAGCGTACTTCTTCTCCAGGCGGTCCTTGAGAATACGCGCCTTATCGATGCGGGGGTTCTCTTCAGTACGGTTTGCGTCGCGGCGGTTCGAATCAGGCAAAGCGTCGTCCTACCTTTCGTACGGGAGTTCCATCATCGTAAGTTCGCCAGTCTTCGGGCAGGAGAGCATCGAGCACGTCGTCGATGGTCACTGCGCCTACCAGGCGGTGCGAATCGTTCACAATGGGAACGATGGTCAGGTCGTAGGTCGCGAGCACGCGTGCCAGCTCTTCGAGGCTGGCCTGGTCAGAGACCGGCTCGGTGTCGGTGTCGAGGATGTGGCCGATGGGCTCGCTCGGCGGCACGCGCAGCAGCTTCTGCATGTGCACCAGGCCCAGGTACTTACCCGTCGGGGTTTCCAGGGGCGGGCGCGTCACCATGACGGCAGCCGCCATTGCCGGAGGAATTTCCTCGGCGCGGATGTGCGCAAGCGCCTCGGCGACGGTCGCCTCGGGGGAGAGGATAATCGGCACCGGGTTCATGAGCGAACCGGCGGTACCCTCGTCGTATTCGAGCAGTCGACGCACGTCGTCCGCCTCGTCGGGCTCCATGAGTTCGAGTAGCTTCTCACGCTGGGCGTCGTCGAGCTCGATGAGAAGGTCGGCCGCGTCGTCCGGTTCCATCTCTTCGAGGACCTGCGCGGCACGCTCGTCGTCCAGGTGCGAAAGAATCTGCACCTGGTCCTCGGCGGGCAGCTCCTGCAGAACGTCCGCGAGGCGTTCGTCCTGCAGCTCGGCGGCGATTTCGACCATGCGCTTATCGCTCATCTCGTGGATGGCGTCCGCCAGGTCGGCAGGCTTGGAGTTTTCGTGGTTGGCCACGAACGCGGTTGCCGCCTGCGGCTCCACGTCGGTGGAGAGCAGAGCCTCGTCCCAGTCGACGATGAGGGTCTCCTTGGAACGGCGGCGCCACGTGCTGGAGCCGGAGCTGACGCGGGAGACGAACAGCTCGGTCACGCCCCAGTCGCCGTTGCGGCGCTGCTCAATCGCGACGTCTTCAATAACGGCGTCGCCGCTGCCGTCAAGCAGGCGTACGCGGCGGTCGAATAGCTCACCGACGATGAGGGTCTCGGAGTTGCGCTGCTCGAAGCGGCGCAGGTTCACCAGACCCGTCGAAATGATTTGTGAAGCGTCGATACTTCGCACGCGGGTCATGGGCATGAACACGCGTTTCTTGCCGAGCACCTCAACGATGATGCCGACGACAATCGGCTCGGTGCCCTTGGCGGGGCGGGCGCCGGCAATGGAGGCACCCAGGCCGCGTTTGAGCACGACAACATCGCGGAGACGGCCGAGGCGGTCACCGAAGGGGTCAAAAACGTCGAGGCCCAGAAGGCGGGCAATGTAAATCTTGCTGGGGGCGCTGAACTTAGAATTGCTCACCCCTCTAGGGTACGCTCCGCCGCCTGGAATCGCACTTTGAGCGTTCTCGTTCTCAGCGGTGCCCGCAGGGAAGCCCCGCGGCCGGGTTCTGACAGGCCGGTACAATTAATGCCATGACTTTTCAGCTGCCGAATCTGCCCAATACCCCGCCCTCCTCGTTTATGGCCTCGCGCCTGGCCCAGGCCAACGGCCACCCCCTGCCGAGCGGCGAGCCGGTCGCCTCCTTCGTGCGCCACGACGACGCGCTATCCGCTTTTGACGTGCTGAACGAGCAACAGTTCCCGGTGACTGCCCTGTACCTGGTCAACGACGGCATCCGTCAGGTAGAGTACCCCGTGCAGACCGGCTACGGCCGCGCCCTGCTGGTATCCGCCATCCAGGGCGTCATGATCGGTCTGCTGTACTCGATGTTTGTGGCGGCCGGCGGCACGAACTTTATGAGCGCGCTGCTCTCAACGGTGCCGATTTCAGTGGCCATTTTTGTGCTGTGGCGCGTATTCGACCTGCGCCGCGGCCGCGGGGTTCGCTACCCCATGCGCACCGAGGCGATTCCCTCGCGTACCGTGCTGTACGCGCTGCCGGAGTACGCCCAGGAGGCGCGCCGCGTGCTGGGCGGTCATTCCCGCTTCTCGGCCGCGGTTGCGGCCGCGCGTGCGGCGACCGCCCCGGAGGCTTCGCAGGCGCGTGCCGCGCAGAGCACCGTCTCGATGAACGGTGCGCCGGTTCCGACCGGCGCTCCGAAGGCACCCTCCTACCGTTCGCAGGCCGGTAGCCAACCCGCCCCGAACCAGAACCTGCCCGAGCGCGATACTACCGCGCAGAACGCGGTGGCCCAGAGCGCGGCCCAGAACATGCCCGCGCCCGTCCAGCCCGCGCAGAGCGTTCCGCCCGCCGTCCGGGAGGCGGCAACCGCCGAACAGGTAAACAGCGCGCAGGTGACCGATCAGAAGGCAGAGCCGCAGAAGCGTCCGGCTCAGCGCTTCGGCCTGCGCGTGGACGACCCGGAGGAATACGCCAAGCTGATTCAACCCAAGCCCGAGCGTCCCACCCCGCGCCCGCAGGGCCTGCACGATAAGTCCTCGAAGGACTCCGAATAGGCTCCAGCCGCAACGGCGGAAAACAGGCGGAGAAGACGGCGACTGAGAAGAGACGCGAAAGCCCCTCACCGATTCACTCGGTGAGGGGCTTCTTACATTCTATTTAACCAGTTACGGGTGTAGTTTTGGGGGCTTCATCATCTTCCTTCTCAGGAATGGTGATACCCACAGTGACGTACTTCTTCACCGACCACCCATTCATAGCCACCGACACCGCAAAGAACAGCGCAGGCAACCACTCCAGGCGAACCAGCGAATAGCCCAAGTATCCGAGCGCAATACACCCCGCCAAACCAGCCACGCCGATGCACACGGCACGCAGGATGCGATACCTGTCGGTTCCTTCTTCAAGGCGGGTGCCCTGCAGGTAGAAGAGGCCCTCACGCACAACACGCAGGAACCCAGGAGTCAGGAAAAGCGCAACCGCCAGAGCCACCGGATCATAGCCTGCAGTCATGAAACTAGTCAGAGGAACCACAAGGCACAGAACCGTGAAAATAGCCGCTGATATAACGCCCACACGGGTTGAGTACCTATTCATCTGTTCCATGCGCTGCAGGTCAGGAATATCGTCATTAGGCTCAGTAGGCTGAATGAGGAAGTAGGTAATGAACATTCCACCAGCCATGTACCAGGAGGCGAAGTTCATCCCCGGGGTCCACACTATTTCATCTGTAGCGTGTAGTACCCCGAAAGCGGTTAGAGCCGTCAGAACAATCAAGCCTACCGCGCCGATGAGCATAAGAAGGAGAAAGAAGAGGTGGAAAGAACCGCCGTTTGCTTTACCCCCAATGTTTTCGCTGTGAGCCGTATCTATGACTGCAAGGAATACGGGACACATAATGAGGAACAGCGCGCTCCACGGCCAGCCCTCAATAACGGCCATCGCTATAGATGCAAGAGCTACGAAGATAAAGGCGCACCAGAGGCAAATAAGCCACAGCACTCTTAAGGTTTCAAAGAAAATATGCACCCTACTCCTTTCTTTTACCCATTCCCATTTTGCTGGTTATGCGGAGCCTCCTCGACTTGATGTCGCAATGACGTTACCCCAGCAGACAATGTAGGTACAAAATTATCTACCGTATGTTTCACAGCGTACTTAGCAGCATGCTTAAGCGGTTGGGAAGTGGTTAGCTGAGATACAGCCTGATTGCGCCACCAACCACGAGAAATCAGCATCGTATGCTGACCCGGTTTCAGAAACTGTCCAACTTGATGCGACAAGAATTCCTTAGTTTCACGCGCAGGAGCCATCATAGCTACATCATCAGCCACCCCTGCGGTTCCCTTCAAGCTGGTCCAAGGCTTATAGTCGACAGCCTTACGGATTAGGTTATCTGCCCACTTCCAATCAGTTTTCTCGGCAACTTTACTAGCCAATTTACCTACCTTCGGAGTAACACCTGCAACATCCCTAGCACCAGCCATGATACGACCACCAATACCACCGGTTATACCACCAACTACGGCACCGATCGCCGCGTCCTTTGCTACTTCCTTCCATTCAAAGGACCCCTTCTGTGCCTTTTGGGTAATCATAGACATACCGGCACTAGAAACCGCTCCGGCCAAGCTGCCTACCAGAATCATAGTTACAGGGCCACCAGCAATGGACAGAGTACCTACAAACCCTCCAAGAGCCATCAGCCCGGCGCCTGCAATATACTCCCAGTTTTCCCCGAGCCACTTCTTGGGATCGTTCCAGGCTGCTTTCGCTTCCGCCTTTACCTTACCCCACAGATCCTTCGCACCCTGCCAGATTTCGATAGCTTTATTTGCGACACCTAAAGCTGTCCTCTTGACCCAACCGGTAATACCAGAAGACGCTTTCTGCTCGCGATACTTCTCAAAGTCCTCCACCGACACCGGCGACAGGCCCCACGGATCCACCAAAGAAACCGGGTTACCACCCACCAGCGAGAACGGATCAGCACCCCAACCAGCACCCACAGGCGCAGCCAAAGGATCAGGCGCGGTAAAACGAGCCACACGCGAATCCACCACGCGGGCACCCAACACCTCAAAACCAGTAGAACCCAGCACCACACCCGAAGCCGCAGAAACACCAACCAGCGAATCCGGCAACACCGGCGCACCACCAGCACCCTGAGCAGAAGGCAGAGCAGGCGCAGCAACACCCAAAGAATCCCAACCATACGGGTCCAACAGACCGGCACCGGAACCAGCACCAGGAACCAGCGAACCCACAGAAGGC
>NZ_KV810430.1:43758-44091 GCF_001812775.1 Rothia sp. HMSC068F09 | reverse complement strand
GAAGCATCAAAACCAGCATTAGCGCGAGCACCGGTTGAGGGTACACCAAACTCGGGTGCACCAGCAGACGCACCACCGGCAGCAAGCACCCGACCATCAGTAGAAGCACACAGCAGCGAGAAAGACACAGCAGGATCGCCTGCAGAACCCCACGACGCCACCGAGTTCACATACCCAGCCGCACCATAGGTCAGGGACGAGCCAGAACCATCCGAAGAAACCTGCAGAAGACGCGAATCATTACCGTCATACGAGAACACGCTCGTCGAGACCGGCACCAAAGTGACACCCTCAAGTTCCACAGACTCCGGGCACTGGCCCAGCCAGGCCTGA
>NZ_KV810430.1:0-43658 GCF_001812775.1 Rothia sp. HMSC068F09 | reverse complement strand
CTCCGGGCACTGGCCCAGCCAGGCCTGAGCATCCTCAACAGCAGGAGCAAACTCAGCCGCTGACTGGGAGTCGGTCTTCGCCTCATCCTGCACGCCGTAGACGCATACTGCGCGAACGCGGGCACCCTCATCAGTGACCAGCACCTTCACCCAAGCATTCTGCGGGTGGGCGCTATCAAAGTACTCAACACGCACCACCGGCAGGTGGCATACCTTCCCCAAGGATACTCTATGTGCTTGAAAGCTCTGATAAGCAGAAATATAGAGCAATATGATGCTCTATGGGCTAATCGGCCAGAAAGTTAACTAGGCGTAAGGCTCGGGTCAAGACTGGGCGGCCATTCACTAGCGGCTGGGATTGGGTCCGTATCCGCCCAAGTTTCTTGGCTGACCCTAGATATACAGAAGGCCCCTGGGCTGAGAGATAGTCTCTCGCCCAGGGGCTTTCCTCATGCATAGACAACCGGTACTAACCGGTTCGTCCGGCGGGGACGGTTACGCCTCCTTGGAGAGCTTAGCCATCCACTCCTCAATCTCCTCGACGGTGCGGGGCAGGGCGGCCGAGAGGTTTACGTTGCCGTCCTCGGTGCAGAGCACGTCGTCCTCAAGGCGGATACCGATACCGCGGTACTCCTCGGGAACCGACAGGTCCTCGTCCTTGAAGTACAGGGCCGGCTCAATGGTGAAGACCATGCCCGGCTCCAGCTCAGCCCACATGTACAGCTCAGCCTTAGCCTGTGCGCAGTCGTGCACATCCAGGCCCAGGTGGTGGCTGGTGCCGTGCGGCATCCAGCGGCGGTGCTGACCGCCCTCAACGGTGAGCGAAACATCAGCGGAAACCGGCAGCAGGCCCCACTCTTCCAGACGGTGCGCCAGAACGTTCATGGCTGCCTCGTGAATCTCGTAGAACTTGGTGCCCGGCTTAGCCACAGCGAATGCAGCGTCGGCGGCATCCAGCACAGCGTTGTAGACCTTCGCCTGAACCTCGGTGAACTTACCGTTCACGGGGAAGGTGCGGGTCACGTCAGCAGTGTACAGGGTGTCATCCTCAACGCCTGCGTCCAGCAGCAGCAGCTTGCCGTCATCGACGGTGCCGTTGTTACGGATCCAGTGCAGGATAGTTGCGTTGTTACCGCACGCTGCGATGGTGTCGTAGCCCAGGTCGTTACCGTCGGTACGTGCCACGGAGAAGAACGCAGTCTCAACGACGCGCTCGCCGCGGTGGTGCTTCACGGCCTTGGGCAGCTCGCGCACAACCTCTTCGAAGCCCTTGACGGTCATGTCAACGGAACGCTGCAGGTTCTCAACCTCGATAGCGTCCTTAATCAGGCGAGCCTCGGAGAGAGCCACAGCCAGCTCGGAGTCCAGCTTGTCAGCCTGCTCCAGCTCCACGCCGGTGTTGTAGCGGGAGGTGTCAACGAGAGCGTCAACAGCCGGGTCAACGTTGCGGACCAGGCGGATGTTCACGCCGCCCAGACCCTGGTTGCCGGCGTTCTTGGTGATGGCCACCTCAAGCTCGGACAGGTCGCGGGTACGCAGACCGAAGCGCTCGGAGAATTCCTTCAGGGTGGGGCGGGGGCCAACCCAGAACTCGCCGTAGCGTGCATCGGCGTAGAACTCGGTGGTGTCGCGGCCGGCCAGCGGGCGGAAGTACAGGGTCACCTCGTGGTTGGAACCGTTATCGCCGGTACCCTCTTCGACGGGCTCAAAAATCAGCACGGCGTCCGGCTCGTGGTCAACGCCCAGACCGGTCTGGTGAGCGAAGGCCGAGTGCGGACGGAAGCGGTAATCGCAGTCGTTCGAACGGACCTTCAGCGGGCCTGCGGGCAGAACCAGACGCTCGCCGGGGAAAGCCTTGGAAATCTTGGCGCGGCGCTTAGCGGCGTAGTCGGCTACGGGCTCGCGGGTGTAGCCGCCGTCCTCGGCCTTGGCCCAGTCCTTAGCGATGAATTCGGTAAACGCAGACGCTTTGGGGGTGCTGCGGTGATCAGTCTTCTGAGCTTCGGTGCTCTTCTTATTGTTCTCAGTCATGCCTTAATCATATCGCCTTCGCCACAGATGGGCGCATATTCGGGTCCCCACGACCAAATAGCCGGTGGGCCGCCGCCAATGTTGGTAGGGTGGAAGAAGAGAAAGACACCGTAGACACCATTCAGACACAAATCCCCGAGAAACGGGCCCCGCCGCGTGAGGCGGCGCGGGCACCCGTACGGGGTGAGGAGACGGAGCGGCACATGAGCCAGGCAGAGACGAACCCGACGGCCCCGACGACCCCGGAACGTCGAGAGCACAACGGACGCTACGATCTGCACATCCACTCCGCCATCTCAGACGGCACCCAGAGCCTTGAAGAGCTGGTGCCGCTCATCGCCCAAACCGGGCTGGCCGGGTTCGCCCTGACCGACCACGACACCGCATCCGGGTGGGATAGGGCCTCCCGCCTGGCTGAGGAACACGGCCTGGACTTTCTGCCCGGCGCCGAGTTCTCCTGCCGCTACCACTACACCGAGGACCGCCCCCGCACGAAGACAATTCACCTGCTGGCCTACGGCTTCGACCCGGTGCACTCCGAGCTTGCACACCGCGTGGAGCAGATTCGCCTCAGCCGCGAGGGCCGCGCCCGCGCCATCCTCGAGCGCCTGGCCGCCGACTACCCGCTGACCTGGGACGACGTGCTCGCACAGGTGGGGGAGGGCAACGCCGCCGTGGGCCGCCCGCACATCGCCGACGCGCTGGTCGCCGCCGGAATCGTGCGGGACCGCACCGAGGCCTTCAACCGCCTGCTCTACACGGGCAGCCCCTACTACGTGCCCCAGCAGGCCCTGGACCCGGTGGAGGCGGTGCGCCTGGTCCGCGAGGCCGGCGGCGTGCCGGTCATCGCGCACCCCATGAGCACGATGCGCGGGCCCGCCCTGAGCCTGGACTACCTGGGCAAGCTGGTGGATGCGGGCCTGGCCGGCGTGGAGGTGTACCACCGCGAGAACTCCGCGGAAGACCGGGCGCGCCTGCTGAAGTTTATTGAGGAGCGCCGCGCGGCGGGCACCGACCTGCTGGTGACCGGTTCGAGCGACTACCACGGCGCGGGCAAACCGAACCTGCTGGGCGAAAACACGACGGACGCGGCCACGGTGGCGCGCATCCGCGAACAGATCGCGTAGGGCGGCTGACGGGCCGCACCTATTCACGCCTATTCAACGAGCCCACGAAGGGGCGGGACGGAATCTCCTGAGATTCCGTCCCGCCCCTTTTTGCATACGGGTTGTGGCCCTGGCGGCGCGGCTAAACCGGCCTGAATTACCGGGCAGGTCGAACGAGCTGAGCTGGCCCGAAAAGCAAAACCGGCCCGAAAAGCAGAACCGGACGCGCGGCTACAGGCTCTCGCGGGAAGCCCGGTGCTGCAGCACCTCATCGGCCGTGGAGGCGGCCGCCTCCGCAGCCCGCGCCGCGCGAGCCTTCGCGCGCGCCTGACGCTGGCGCTGACGGCGCAGTTCGTTCCGCCCGTCGACGCGCATCTTCCGGTCCACCGCATCCATTGAGGAATGACGCACGAACTTGCACGAGGCTCCCTCAACCGGGCGGGTCGTCTCGGTCAGCGTCTCCAGCACAGCCTTGAGCGCGTGGCGGCTCGCCGCCGTCAGCGCGTCTCGGCTCGTGCCGCCGCGCACGCCCACCGTGCGCTTGGGGGTGAACAGCACGCTCGCCCCGCGGGGCACGCCGCGGTACGCCTCGAAAGAGACCGGGTCCACGTTCAGGCGCTTCGCCATGACCTCAATCGCCGGGGGATTCTGGTCCACGCACACGAACTTGCGGCCCAGCTGAGCCGCCGCCGCGCCCGTCGACCCCGAACCCGCGAAGAAATCCAACACCCAATCACCCGGGCGGGAGCTGGCCGCGATCATGCGGCGCAGCAGGCCGGTGGGCTTCTGCGTGGGGTAGCCGGTCTTCTCCTTGCCGGTCGGCGAGACAATCGTGTGCCACCACACGTCCGTGGGAAGCTTGCCGCGCGAGGCCTTCTCCTCGGTTACCAGGCCGGGGGCCATGTACGGTTCGCGGTCCACCTCGGCGGTGTTGAAGTAGTAGCTGCGGTGATCCTTCGCGTACACGAGGATGTTGTCATGCTTGGTCGGCCAGCGGCGCGTAGACTTCGCGCCGTAGTCGTACGCCCAAATCAGCTCGTTAATGAAGTTCTCACGACCAAAAATCATGTCGCACATGATCTTCACGTAGTGCACTTCGCGCCAATCCAGGTGCAGGTACAGGGTGCCGTCCTGCGCGAGCAGGCGGTGCGCCTGCTCAATGCGCGGGGCCAGGAACGCCCAGTAGTCCTCGAAGGAGTCGTTGTAGCTCGCCAGGGTCTGCAGGGTGCTCGAGTAGCTCTTGCCCTTGAACCCGGTGCGGTCGCCCTTCTCGGAGGCCTCCGAGCTCAGCGTGCGGCGCGTCTGCTTCTTGCCCGTGTTGAAGGGCGGGTCAATGTAGATGACCGTGAACGCGCCGTCGGGCAGCTCGCGCAGGTAGTGCAGGTTATCCGCCTGCACAATCAGGGACGGGCCCTGCGGGTCGAACGCGCCCGAACGCAGGCCGGGCTGCGCGGAGGCGCCACCCGGCTCGGCGGGGGAGGGCACGGCGGGCGCCGGGGATGCTGAGATACCCAACCCTAGCCCTCAGCACCGGGGCGCTCGGCGCCGGAACGCTCGGAGGAACGGCGGCGGGTGCGGCGGCGCGGCTGACGCTCCGCGGACTTGCCCTCCACCGGCTGGCCCTCAACGCGGCGGGTGCGGCGACGCTGGCGGGGCGCACGCTCGGCGCGGGGTGCCTCGGACTCAGAACCCGAACGCTCGGAGGAACGCTCAGCCGAGCGCTCAGAGCGGCGGCGGCCCTCGGAACGGCTGCTCTTCTCGCCATCGCGGGAACCGCGACCGCGGCGGCTGCCCTTCTCACCGTCGCGGGAACGGCCACCGCGTCCACGGGAATCGCGGCGGGAACCGCGACCGTCACGGCTTTCGCGCTCCTCGCGGGCGTTAGCGAAGAACTCGTCGCCCATGCCCTCAGCCACGCGCTCCTCGCGGGGCAGGCGGCCCTTCGTGCCGAGCGGAATGTTCAGGTCGTAGAAGAGGTGCTCCGAGGAGGAGTAGGTCTCCACGGGCTCGGGCACGCCCAGCTCGAGGGCGTCGTTGATGACCTTCCAGCGGGGCAGGTCGTCCCAGTCCACCAGGGTGACCGCGGTACCCTCGTTGCCCGCGCGGCCGGTGCGGCCGGTGCGGTGCAGGTAGGTCTTCTCGTCCTCGGGCACGCGGTGGTTAATCACGTGGGTCACGTCGTCGACGTCGATACCGCGGGCGGCCACGTCGGTGGCGACCAGGATGTCGACCTTGCCGGTGCGGAAGGCCTTCAGCGCCTGCTCGCGGGCCACCTGGTTCAGGTCGCCGTGTAGGGGAGCGGCCGCGAAGCCGCGGTTGACGAGCTCCTCGGCCACGCGGGCGGCGTCACGCTTGGTTTTGGTGAAGATGATGGTGCGGCCGCGGCCCGTGGCGCGCAGGATGCGGCCAATCATCTCGTCCTTGTCGAGGTGGTGGGCGCGGTAGACGACCTGGCGAATCGATGCCTTGGTCTTCGAGGCGTCCTCGGGGTCGGCGGCGCTAATGCGCATGGGCTTGGTCATGTACTGGCGCGCCATGGCAATCACGGGGCCGGGCATGGTGGCGGAGAACAGCATGCTCTGACGCTTCTCGGGCAGGTAGCTGAGAATCTTCTCCACGGAGGGCTGGAAGCCCAGGTCCAGCATTTCGTCGGCCTCGTCGAGGACCACGATCTTGACCTGCTTGAGGTTCAGGAAACCCTGCTTGTACAGGTCGATGATGCGGCCGGGGGTGCCCACAGCCACCTCCAGGCCTTGGCGCAGTAGCTCGGCCTGCGGCTCAATCGGCACGCCACCGTAGAGGGTTGCGACGCGGGCGTTGCGCAACTTCGCGGCGATGGCCAGGTCGTCGCCCACCTGAATGGCGAGCTCGCGGGTGGGAACCAGAATCAGGGCCTGGGGTGCGCCGGGGTACTCCAGGTCGGCCCAACCCTCGTCGTCGCGGCCGACCACGCGCTGAATGGTGGGCAGGCCGAAGCCGAGGGTCTTACCGGTACCGGTCTTCGCCTGACCAATGATGTCCTGGCCGGACAGGGCCACGGGAAGAGTTAGCTCCTGAATGGGGAAGGGGGAGGTGATGCCAACCGCCGCGAGGGCGTCGCTAATGTCCTGGCGAACGCCGAAGTCGGCGAAGGACTTTGCAGTCTGAGTGGTTTCCTGCGTGTTCGTATCAGTCACTGGACCGTATCTTTCTACCCCTGGTCGGGGTGTGTCGTCTCCCCGAAGGGGTAGGGGCCAGTGCCAGCGGGGCTGTGCAATGGCCGGTCGATATCGAAAGCCGGCCGCGGGAAATTCTAGTGCGGGAAATTCTGCCGAGAACGCCGCGCTCGAGCCGGTCCGGCGGGTGGGCCGGTGCGGTGTTGCGGGCTCGCCGCCCGGCGTAGGGGGTGCCGGGGTGCGGTGCCGCGCTGCGGCGTGATACTCGGGGTACAGGGTGGGTACGACCGGTCATTCACTTAACCCCTCAATATTAACCCGGATCGCTCCGGAACGCACCATCGGGAGGCTGTGGTGTACGCCCCTCGCGGCCGTTGCGGAGGCGTGCGGGAGGAACGCGGAAAGGGGCGAGGAAGGGGAGCGGGGCGAGCCGCGGAAGAGGCAGAACGGGGTGAAGAACCCTCCCAGGCTCCACTTGGGCCCAGCCCGAATCCCGCTCGGATTCCGCGGACGCGCAGCGCCCCGCCGCTCCGCGGGTGAATCGCGGAGGGCGGGGCGTGCAGGGTACGGTGCGGCGATTAGGCGCCGATGCCGAAGCCCACGTGGCGCTTGGCGTCGCTACCGAGCTCGACGTAGCTGATCTGGCCGCCGGGAATCAGGGTGGTGTTGCCCTTATCGTCCATGATTTCCAGGATCGAGCCGTCCTCGATGGCCTTGGTGACCTTCTCGGTGAGAATTTCCTTAGCCTCGCTGGTCTCGACAACAATTTCGCGGGTGTTGTGGCGAACGCCAATCTTGATTTCCATGGTTCTCCTTGCGGATGCTCTCGGGGCTCGCCGCCGGCCAACCGCGGTCGGGGCGCGCCTCTGCTTCGTTCTGTCTCTACCCTCTACTCTAGCGCGCGAGTGCCCCGCGGTACGGCCCGCCGCGGGCACTTCGCCCCGGGCTGAGAGCGAGCCTGGCTGAGCATATGCCGGGTACAGCGGGCACGGAAAGGGCCCGGCGCGCATGTTCGCCGGGCCCAATACACAAGCTCTATCGCCTAGCCGTCAGCAACCTGAATACCGTACAGAACCTCCAGCGCGTGCACGTACTCGTCCGTGCGGCCCTGGGCCGCCAGCATCTTCGCGCGCACCGTCGGGGTGTGCAACAGGGACTTCACGGTGCGGCGCATCGCGATTTCCAGCTGCTCGGCGGCGGCACCGCATCCGAACTGGTTGCGGGCCTTCTCCAGCTCGGAGTCGAGCACCGCCATCGTGTGCGAGCGCAGGGCCACAATGGCCGAGTCAATCGTGCGGGCGCGCTGGCGCGACAGGAAGGCGGCCAGCTCGGACTCCACGATGCGCAGCGCGGTGGCCACGGCCTCCTCGGTCTCTTCGGGGGCGGCCAGGCGCACCGACTCGAGCGTAATCAGCTCGACGTTCGGCAGGTCGGCCACCGAGGGGTCGAAATCGCGCGAGAGGGCCAGGTCGAGGATCGTGTGGTGACCGGCGGGAATCTGCTCGGGCTGAAGCGGCGCGGAGCCGCCCGAGCAACCGATAATCAGGTCGGCCTCGGCCATGGCCTGCTCCATGCCGCCCTCGGGCACCGCGAAAACATCGCGCTTGGCGGCGAATTCGGGGGCGCGTCCGGAACGGGAGTTCACCCAGATGTCGGTGCAGCCGCGGTCGCGCAGGGCCGCAATCGTGGCGCCCGCGTAGGCGCCAGTGCCGAACACCAGGGCGCGGCGGGTGGGCCAGTCCTTCTCGGTCACCTCGTCGGCCAAATCCAGGGCCACCGAGACGATGGAGCGTCCCTGCGAGCCCAGGAGGGTGTGCTGGCCGACCTGGCGGGCCGTGTGCGCGGCGTGTTCGAAGAGCTGAACCAGCTCGCCGGGCAGGGGGCGCTCATCCCGCTGCGCCTTCTCCTGGGCGGAGGCGAGGGCGCGGCGTACCTGGCCGGCAATCTCGCGCTCGCCCACGACGGCGGACTCCAGGCCGGAGGCGACCGTCAGCAGGTGGCGGACGGCGTCCTCGCCCTCGTACAGGTCGAAGCTGCCGGAGACGAGTGCAGGGTCCAGCCCGGACCGACCGGAGATGCTGGAGGTAATCATGTCGCGGATGGCGGGCAGGTGCGCGGCAATGGGGAGCTGGACGTACATCTCGAGGCGGTTGCAGGTGGCCAGGACCACCGAACCTGTCACGCCCAGCTGACGGGCGTCGTCGCTAGAGAGGACGTCGGGTATGCCAGAGGCACCGGCGCTCAGGGCAGCGACGGTGGTTAGATCTACTGTGTGGTGCGATGCCACAAATGCATAAGTACTCACTAGTGACTAATCATAACCGCCGGGGGTGACGGGCTGTAAAGCGCGCATAACCTAAGTGACTTCATGAAGTGTCATGTTGGCGGGGTGCGGACGAGGAATAACGGGGAGCAAGTACTTTCTAAAGGGTCCAAAAAATAGGCACGAGAGATAAGGAAAATAAACGCGGGTCGTCGCGGGTCATATGGCCCAATGTATAAATAATCACTTCCGGGTGGCTCTCGGTGCACCAAACAGTGCCCTATAAGCCTCCCACTAGGGGTTTTATTCATGGATGGCCGCGAATAGCCTCGCCTCGCGCCCGCTGAATCGCGGGCCAGATAAGGTAAGCCTGATACGTAACATAGTGAACCATGGGGGAACCTAAGCGTGACAAAGTGTCATAAAAACCCCTAACAAAACCTGTCACACTAGACACTATGAGCGAAAACCAGCAGCACACACTTCCGGCCGAAAGCTCTGCACCCGCGCAGACCCTGCCCACGCACCCCACCGACGCACAGCGACCCCTGCTTACCGACGAGCAGCTCGCGCACCTGCCCGCACAGCACCCCCTGCGCGCCGGGACCGCCGCATCCTCGCCCATGCTCCAGGTCCTCACCGGCCGCCCCTCAAGCCACCGCCCCGTCTGGTTTATGCGCCAGGCCGGCCGCTCCCTGCCCGAGTACCGCCGGGTACGCGAGGGCATCCCCATGCTGGAAGCCTGCCTCACCCCCGAACTGGCCGCGGAAATCACCGTGCAACCCGTCCGCCGCCACAAGGTCGACGCCGGCATCTTCTTCTCCGACATCGTGATTCCCATGAAGCTCGCTGGCGTCAACGTGGACATCGTGCCCGGTAAGGGCCCGGTCCTCGACCGCCCCGTGCGCACCCTCGAGGATGTGCGCGCCCTGCCCGAACTGACCGAAAGCGCCCTGGACCCCATCCGTGAGGCCATCGCCGCCACCGTCGAAATGCTCGGCGACACCCCGCTCATCGGCTTCGCCGGCGCACCCTTCACCGTGGCCGCCTACATGGTTGAGGGCGGACCCTCCCGCGACCACCTGCGCCCGCGCACCATGATGCACGCCGACCCCGCCGCCTGGCACGAGCTGGCCGCCTGGGCCGCCCGCACCGCCGGCCAGTTCCTGCGCGCACAGATTGAGGCGGGTGCCTCCGCCGTGCAGCTCTTCGACTCGTGGGCGGGCTCCCTCGGCGAGGGCGACTACCGCCGCTACGTGCAGCAGCATTCCGCCGAGACCCTGGACGCCGTGCGCGAGTACGGCGTGCCGCGCATCCACTTCGGCACCGGCACCGCCGCGCTGCTACCCGCGATGCACGAGGCCGGCGCGGACGTCATCGGTGTGGACTACCGCCTGCCGCTCTCCGCCGCAAACACCCTGCTCAACGGCGCGGTGCCCCTGCAGGGCAACATCGACCCGGCCCTGCTCGCCGCGGGCCCCGAAAGCCTCTACGCGCACGTGGACGAAGTCCTCGCCGAAGGCTCCGCCGCCCCCTCGCACGTGGTCAACCTCGGCCATGGCGTACCCCCGACCACCGACCCGCAGGTACTGACCGACCTGGTTCGCTACATTCACGAGAAGACGGCAAACTAGGGCGACGAACTCGCGGGGCCGGCGTAGAATCGGCACCGTGGGAACCCACGACCACCGGCCACCAGCTGACAGACAAAGGAGAAAACCATGGGGAATCACGATAACCAGGCGCACCGATACACCGCGCAGGGACAGTCCTCCACCGCACGTCTGGCGGCACGAGCGGCTCATCGCGCCAACGACAAGGCGCCCACCGCCATCGTTATCGGCGGCGGCCCCTCCGGCCTGATCGCGGCCCGCCGCCTCGCCGCGGCCGGCCTGCGCGTGACCCTGCTCGAGCAGCGTCCCCACCTCGGCGGTGCCGTGGGCGCGCACGAAGTCGGCGGCCTACTGCTGGACTCCGGCGCCGAATCCTTCACAACCCGCAGCCCCATCGTGCGCGAACTCGTCGAGGAACTCGGCCTGGGCGATCAGATTGTCACCCCCAATTCCTACGGTTCCTGGCTGTACCTGCCGCAGGGAGCCTGCCGCACCCCCAGCACCGGCATTATGGGTATTCCCGGCAATGTGAGCGATAAGTCGCTGATTCCCGTCATCGGTAAGAGCGGCCTGCGCCGTGCCCAGCTGGACCGCCTCCTGCCCGCCTCCGTGGGCGAGAAGGCGAAGACCCTGGGCGAGCTCGTGCGCCTGCGCATGGGTCAGAAGGTGCTCGATAACCTGGTCGCACCCGTGGTCTCGGGGGTGTACTCCACCCACCCCGACAAGCTCGACGTGGACGCCACCATCCCCGGCCTGCGCGCGGCCCTGCGCAAGCACGGCTCCCTCTCGGCAGCCGCGGCCGCCTTCCGTTCGGCGGCCCCCGCCGGCTCGCAGGTTGCGGGCATCGTGGGCGGCATGAACCAGCTCTCCGAGCGTCTCGTGGAGGAACTCTACGAGGCCGGCGTGCGCATCGTGACCAACTTTGACGTCATCGCCGTGGACCGCGACGAATCCACCGGCCAGTGGTTCATCATCCAGCGCCACACCACCGACGGCGAGAACACGCCCCTCTACGCCGACTACCTGGTGCTCGCCACCGACGGCCCGACCGTGGCCCGACTCATCGGCCCGCACGTCTCCACCGCGCTGCCCGCCGTGGAACCCGGCCCCGAGGTCGCCCTCGTGACCCTCGTCGTAGATGCGCCGGCCCTCAACCAGCACCCCCGCGGCACCGGCCTGCTCGTCTCGGAACAGGCCACCGCCGTGCGCGCCAAGGCCCTGACCCACGCGACCGCCAAGTGGCAGTGGGTGGCCGACGAGGCCGGCCCGGACCGCCACGTGGTGCGCCTGTCCTACGGCCGAGGCGGCGAGGACTCCCGCTTCTCCGAGGTCGCCCTGGCCGACGAGCAGCTCATCACCCTGGCCCTGCGTGACGCAACCCGCATGACGGACGTGCCGCTCACCCGCAACAATCTGGTGGATGCGGACGTCGTGCGCTGGCGCGGCGTTCTGCCCGCCTCCACGCCGGGTCACCGCAAGCGCGTGCAGGAGTTCCGCGAGCGCGCCAGCGAGCTGGGCACGCTCAGCACCGTCGGCTCCTGGGCCGCAGGCTCGGGCCTCGTGGCCACGGTGCGCGACACCTACGAGCAGATGGACCGTCTCATCACCCACGCCGCCCAGAACTGGGAGGGCGTAAAGGCCCCCGAACCCAAGCAGGATGCGGCGGGCACCCCCGGCGCCCTCGGCGCCAAGCCCAAGGGCGCGTAGCGTCCCCTCAAAGACTTCCCACGCCTGTGGGATGCCTCCTACCGCTTCGGGCGGGAAGAGCGCAGAATATTCACCAATCAAACGGTGCGCGGCTACGGAAGCCTCGCACCACGAACAGCGGGTTACCGCTGAGGAAAGGAAGAGAAGAACCATGTCTCACCCCCACGCAGCACAGGGTGGCCACGGCCACGGCGGTTACACCCACCCCGGCCAGGGTTACGGTGGCGCACCCAAGGGCTACGCTGTTCAGCACTCCGCAGCCGACGAGAACCGTCGCGGCCGCGAAGAGGGCGAAACCCTGCACTACGCCCTGTACACCGTGTTCGCACGCTCCGGCGCACGCCCGGCAGAGGCTAACACCGACGAGGCACGCGCCGAGTTCGAGAAGGTCGCCGAGCAGCTGGCCGCCGAGGGCGTGACCCTGCGCGGCATCTACGACGTTTCCGCAATGCGCGACAACGCCGACATCATGATCTGGACCCACGGCCAGAGCCCCGAGAAGCTGCAGGCCGCCGTGCGCAAGATTCGCCGCACCGCACTGTTCTCCGGCACCACCATCGTCTGGTCCACCATGGGCGTTCACCGCGAGGCTGAGTTCACCCGCAACCACGCACCCGCCTACGCCCGCGGCAAGGCCCCCGAGGCTTGGGTCTGCGTGTACCCCTTCGTGCGCTCCTACGACTGGTACTACATGAACCCCGAGCGTCGCGCCGAGATGCTGAAGAACCACGGCATGAAGGCCATCGACTTCCCGCAGGTTCTGGCCAACACCGTCGCATCGTTCGGCCTGAACGACTACGAATGGGTCCTCGCCCTCGAAGCACCCGAACTCGTGGACCTCGTCGACCTGATGCGTCACTTCCGCAACACCGAAGCACGCCTGCACGTTCGCGAGGACACCCCCTTCTACACCGGTCGCCGCATCGGTGCCGACGAAATTGCCGAGGTTCTGGCGTGAGCCAACAGCCTCACGGCGCTACCCGCGGATGCGGTTGCTCCCACCCCGGTTCGTCCAGCGCGGTAGAGACCGCCGCTGAGAACATCTCGGCTGCGTCCTCCGCCGCCGGCGCGGCCGGGGTGGCGGCGCGTCCCGCGCGTTTCGCCCCCGCACACACAAACCCCTCGGGCGAGGGCACCCTGAACGGCTCCCTCCTGCCCGATGACGTCATCCCCAACCGTACCGACCCCGCCAACACGGCCTCCAACGGCCCGGCGCGGCTGACCGAGCAGACCCTGGGGGAGTATCGCAGCGAGCGGACCATCATCCGTGTTCGCGCCGAGGAACCCCGACCCTACGACCTGGTGATTCTCTCCTCCTTCGGCGGCCCCGAGGGTCAGGAGGACGTCATCCCCTTCCTGCGCAATGTGACCGCCGGCCGCGGCATTCCGGACGAGCGCCTCGAGGAGGTCGCCACCCACTACCGCGCCAACGGCGGTGTCTCGCCGATTAACGAGCAGAACCGCGCCCTGCTCGCCGCGCTGCAGCAGGCGCTGGCCGAGCGCGGCCCTCACATCCCGATTACCTGGGCGAACCGCAACTGGAAGCCCTACGTGAAGGACGTGCTCGCCGAGGCCTACGAGAACGGCCACCGCAACGTGCTGGTGCTGGCCACCAGCGCCTACCCCGGTTACTCGAGCTGCCGCCAGTACCGCGAGGACTACGGTATCGCGCTGCAGCAGCTCGGCCTGGAGGGCCGCATGCACGTGGGCAAGATTCGCCAGTTCTTCGACGTGCCCGGCTTCGCCCGCGCCTTCGCCGACGGCCTGAAGGACGGCCTGGCCACGGTGCGCGAACAGCTTGCCGCCCGCGATAGCGGTTCGGTGAACCCGCGCCTACGCATCATGTTCTGCACCCACTCGGTGCCCACCTCTGCCGCGAACGAAGCTGGCCCGTGCGGGGTGAACTACGAGGGCGGCTCCGCCTACGTGGAGAAGCACCTGCAGGTCGCCCGCGCCGTGCTTTCGCTCGTGCGCGATGAGGCCCCGCAGCTTCTGCAGAACGTCGAGTGGGAGCTGGTGTACCAGTCCCGCTCCGGCCCGCCCTCCATGCCCTGGTTGGAACCGGACGTCAACGACGCCCTGGAGGCGTTGCCCACCCCCGCCAACCCCGGCGAGGACGGCGAGGCCCCCGTGGAGGGCGTCGTGCTGGTGCCCCTCGGCTTCGTCTCCGACCACATGGAGGTGAAGTGGGACCTCGACACCGAGGCCCTGGACACCTGCGAGCGCCTGGGCGTGGTGGCCGTGCGCACCCCGACCCCCGGTACGCATCCGGCGTACGTGGAGTCGCTGCGCCGCCTCATTGAAGAGCGCGTGGAGAACGGCGTTCCCGCCGACCTGCGCCTCGGCCGCGAGAGCGTCTGCGCCCCGAGCGCGAGCGGCCAGTACGGCTGGTTCGACGAGTGCGAGCCGGGCTGCTGCAAGCCGGGTCGTGGCGCGGAGAAACCCGTCGTCGCCGAATATTGCACCGGATGCACCGACCGGTCCGAAGAGGACTAGAGCAGGAGAGAAATGAGCCACAGCGAGTACATTCTGGGCACCCGAGGCTCCGCGCTCGCGCTCACCCAGAGCCGTCTGGCGGCCGAATCCGTCACCGAACTCTACGCCGAGCACCAGCCGGGCGGTGAGCCCGCCGAAAGCGTGAGCTTTGAGCTGCGCACCGTCAAGACCGAGGGTGACGTGCTCACCGGCCCGCTGGCCACCCTGGGCGGCACCGGCGTGTTCGCTGCCGCCCTGCGCCAGCGCCTGCTGGACGGTGCCGACGCCCCCGCCGAGCAGCGCGTGGACATGGCCGTTCATTCCCTGAAGGACCTGCCCTCCGCGCCCTGCCCCGGCCTGGTCGTCGCCGCAACCCTCAAGCGTGAGGACCCGCGCGACGCTCTCGTGGCCCGCGACGGCCTCACCGTCGACACCCTGCCGGAGGGCTCCCGCGTGGGCACCGGCTCGCCCCGCCGAGCCGCCCAGCTGCGCGCCCTGCGACCCGACCTCGAGATCGTGGATATCCGCGGTAACGTGGGCACTCGCATCGGCCGCGTGAAGGGCCTCGAGGAGCACTCCGGCAAGCAGGTCGTCCTTCGCCAGAATGCCGAGACCGACGAGCACGCCGACCGCGGTGTGGGCACCGAACGCCTTGGCGATTGCGACGCCGTGGTGCTGGCTGTCTCCGGCCTCAAGCGCCTGGGCAAGGAACACCTGATTACCGAGTACCTGGACCCCAGCCGCATGCTGCCGGCCCCCGGCCAGGGCGCCCTGGCCCTGGAGGTGCGCGAGAGCGAGTTCGGCAACCCCGATCCGGCCGCGCTCGACGACGCCGAGGTGGCCCGGCCGACCCGCTCCCTGGGCCGCGCGCTGATTGCCGCGAACCACTACGAGACGCGCCTGGCCGTCAGCGCCGAGCGCGCCCTGCTGCGCCGCCTGGAGGCAGGATGCGCCGCCCCCATCGGCGCTTTCGCCGAGATCGTTGAGGGCGACCTGGTGCTCAGCGCGATGGTGGCCTCCCCGGACGGCACCGACCTGCTGCGTCACACCTCCGCGACCTCCGAGCTGGATGTGCCCGGCGCCGAGCGTCTGGGCGTGCGCGTGGCCGAGGACCTGCTGCAGATGGGTGCCGCCGCCCTGGCCGGTCTGGACGTCAAGTAGCCATGGACGAGGAGCAACGCCCCGCCGAACGGGGTGCCACGGTTCTGCTGACCCGCTCGGCGGCCCAGGGTGCGACCTTCGCGCGCGCCCTCGCCGAGGAATGTGCGCAGAACGGCGTGGGGGAGTGCCGGGTACTCTTCGCGCCCCTGCAACAGGCACGCACCGTACCCGCCACCGAGGAGTTGCGCGGTATTCCCGCGCTCCTGGAATCCGGGGTCTACGCCTGGGTGAGCTTCACGAGCGCACACACGGTGCGCGCCTGCGCCGAGCTCTGGGGTGAGGACTTCACCCGCGCGGTTCACGCCGGGGGAGCGCGCATCGCCTGCGTGGGTGCGGCAACCGCCCGTGCCGTGCGCGCCCAGCTCGGGCTGGGCACGGATTTTCAGCCGAGCGTTCAGAGCGCCGCCGGCATGCTCGCGGAGCTCGAAGGGCCCGCGGCCGGGGCTGTCTCATCCGATTCAGCCGCGGCCGGGCCTGATTCAACCAAGCCCGCCACCGTGCTGGTTCTGGAGGGCTCCAACGCCCGCCCGACCCTGCGCGAGGGCCTCAAAAACCTGGGCTGGTCGGTGACCGCGCGCGTGCTCTACGACATGGTGCCAGCCGAGCGGGTGGAGCCCGGCGAGCTGAGCCTTGCCGCCGCCCGAGCCCTCCTGCGGGGCGCAGACGCCCCCAGCCCGGAAACCCCCGCGCCGGATGTGCTGGTGGTGACCGCCCCCTCCCGCCTGCACGCCCTACTCGACGGCGCGCCCGCGCTAGGACCCGAATCCGTGCCGCCGGTGGTGGCGATTGGGGCGACCACCGCATCCGCCTGCCGCGCCCTCAACCTGCGCCACGTGCAGGCCGATTCACCCTCCCCGAGGGATTTGGCGCGCGCCGCAGTATCCCTCATTTAGGCGCATCCCTCATGCAGGTTCCCCATAGCTAAGACCACATATTTCTATCGAAGTTTTCAGGAGAGATCATGAACCTCACCCGCCGTCCCCGCCGCCTGCGCACCACCGCAGCCATGCGTTCCCTCGTCGCCGAGACCACCCTGCGCCCCTCGCAGTTGATTCAGGTGTTCTTCGTGCGCGACGGCATTGACGAGAAGCAGCCGATTCGCTCCATGCCCGGCCAGTACCAGCACACCCTGGAGAGCATCATCCCCGCCGTGCGTGAGGCGTACGAGGCGGGTATCCGCTGCATTGACCTGTTCGGTATTCCCCGCGACGAGGATAAGGACGAGATCGGCTCGACCGCCTGGGACCCGCAGGGCATCCTGAACCGCGCGATTGCCGTGTGCCGCGAGGAGTTCGGCGACGACCTGGTGGTCATGGCCGACACCTGCCTGGACGAGTTCACGAGCCACGGCCACTGCGGCGTGCTGGTCGATGACGGCCACGGCACTCTCGTGGTGGATAATGACGAGACCGTGGAGCTGTACTGCAAGATGGCGGTTTCGCAGGCCCGCGCGGGTGCGCACACCGTCTCGCCCTCGGGCATGATGGACGGCCAGATCGCGGCCATGCGCGCCGCCCTGGACGAGGCCGGCTTCGAGGACGTGTCGATTATGGCGTATTCGGCGAAGTACGCTTCGGCGTTCTTCGGCCCGTTCCGTGACGCTGTGGAGTCGACCTTCAAGGGCGACCGTAAGACCTACCAGCAGGACCCGGCCAACCGCCGCGAGTCGCTGCTGGAGGTGCGCGCCGACCTGGAGGAGGGCGCCGACATGGTCATGGTGAAGCCCGCCGGCAGCTACCTGGATATTGTGCGCGAGGTGGCGGAATTTTCGCCGGTGCCCGTGGCCGCCTACCAGGTGTCGGGCGAGTACGCGATGATTGAGGCCGCCGCCGCGAACGGCTGGATTAACCGTAAGGCCGTGGTGCTGGAGTCGCTGCGTTCGATTCACCGCGCCGGTGCGGACGTTATCCTGACCTACTACGGTACGGAGGCGGCAGGCTGGCTCCGCGAGCTGGACGCCTAAATCCCTCCCTCTTTGAACGCTGAGAAGCCACATGCTGTGTGAACAGCATGTGGCTTCTTTAGCGTTATACGGGCTATCGGTTTACTTGTACTGCGCCTTCTGGAAGGATGCGCGGCGCGCCGCCTCCTCCGCGTGCTTACCCGCGGGGATGTGACCCAGGGTCGTGCAAATCGCGCGGCCGTCCAGGAAGTACCCGGCCAGCTTCTCGCGGTCGGCGGGGGAGTCGAGTCGAGCCCAATCCCCCTGCTCCAGCTTGAACGCGAGCTGCGCAATCAGGCAGTCAATATTCGGGTCCTTCAGCGGGAAGGTGCGCTTGCTGCCGTTGGGGAGCATCACCTCCACCTTCCACTGGGCGGGATCCTTCGCGTCCGTCTTAATCGCGTCCGGGTTGTTCGGGAGCACCCGGAACGCCCGGAGCGTCGAGTACTCGCGGGTCTTCGCCGGCAGCAGCACGCGGCCGGTCACGAAGGAATCGGGGTTGAACAGAATATAGCTGCGTACCTGCGCCCACGCCGTCAGGAGCGAGATTACCGCGCCGATTCCCAGGAGCATCGAGGTGTGGCCAACGTAGGGGAGGGCGATATCCTCCATCTCGAGCCCCGAGAGCGAGTACAGGAAGTACAGCAGGGCCTGAGCCGCCAGGAACTGCAGAATCCAGAACCCAGCGCGGTCCAGACGAATCGGGCCGATGCCGGGAACCGCACCCTTCACGCGGAACGGCGCGCTCAGCCGACCCAGGGTCGCGGAGTAGATGCGGGGCATGCCCAGCGTGCGCTCATCGGCGCTGAAGCCGCGGGCCGTACGCCAGCTACGGCGGCCCCAGCGGGCACCCGCGTACACCATGAGGAACGGCAGGATTAGCGCCGGTAGCAGGATGCCGTCGTAGGCGATATCCCAGTACAGCGTAAAGATGGACACCATCACGACCCACGCCCACGCGTACATCAGCACGTGCAACCAGCCGCCCACGATGCCACTGCCGGGAATGCTCTCCAGCTGCTTCTTCGCCCGCTTCGTCACCGAGCCCTTCTGAGCCGAAGAGAGCGGCAAACCGCTCGCGGCCATATCCTCGAGGCGGATCCTCGCGGCCTCAACGGGATCCCCCTTGACCGCCACGAAAAGCTCCCGCGCCTTGGCGGCAGGAATATTCACCGGGTAGGCGATATCCACCAGCAGGCAGGCGAAGGCGTACGCCATGAAGGCAATCAGCCAGACGTCACGCACCGGCTCCAGGGGAATTCCCAGGGCAGACAAATCCATGGGTTTCTCCTCTCTCTATTCGCTCGCGTCTAGGCGGATGCGGCAGCAGCTGCGGCGGCCGGAAGAGCCGAGATGATGCGGTCCATGGCCGCGTCGTCGTGAGCGGCAGAGACGAACCAGGCCTCGAACGCGCTCGGCGGCAGGTACACGCCGGACTCCAGCATCGAGTGGAAGAACGCGGTGTAACGGTCGGTGGCCGAGGCCTTGACGTCCGCGTAGTTGTGCACGCCCTTCTCGGAGGTGCCGAACGCCACCGAGAAGAGGTTACCGGCGTTCTGGATGGAGTGGTCCACACCCGCGGCGGTGAACGCCTCGGTCAGGGCCCGGCGCAGCTGGGCGCTGCGGGCGTCCAGGGTCTTGTAGACCTCTTCGTCGGCCAGGGTCAGGGTCTCAATACCGGCAGCCACCGACAGCGGGTTACCCGAGAGGGTGCCGGCCTGGTAGACCGGGCCGACCGGGGCCAGGTACTCCATGATGCGGCGCTTACCGGCCAGGGCCGCGATGGGCATGCCGCCGCCAATGACCTTGCCGAAGGTGAAGATATCGGGAACCCAGCCGCCGTCCTCGGGGGCGGCGTAGCCCCAGTAACCGGCAGAGGAGACGCGGAAACCGGTCAGCACCTCGTCAAAGATGACGAGCGCGCCGTTGGCGTGGGCAATCTCGTGCAGGCCGCGGTTGAAGCCGGGTTCGGGGGCGACCACGCCCATGTTGCAGGGGGCCGCCTCGGTGATGACGGCGGCAATCTGACCCTCGTGGGTTTCGAAGGCCTCGCGCACGGCATCCAGGTCGTTGTAGGGCAGCACGATGGTCTCGGCGGCGGTCGCGGCGGTCACGCCGGCAGAACCGGGCAGCGCCAGGGTTGCCACGCCCGAACCGGCCTCGGAGAGCAGCGCATCCACGTGGCCGTGGTAGCAGCCGGCAAACTTAATAATCTTGTCGCGGCCGGTCACGCCGCGGGCCAGGCGAATCGCGGTCATGGTCGCCTCGGTACCCGTGGACACCATGCGCACCTGCTCAATCGCGCCGGGGATCGCGGCGTTAATGCGGTTGATGACCAGCTCGGCCAGCTCCGCCTCGGGGGCGCTCGCCGCACCGAAGGACAGGCCGCGCGCGGCGGCCTGCTGAACGGCCTCCACGACCTGCGGGTGCGCGTGGCCCAGAATCGACGGGCCCCAGGAGCAGACCAGGTCAACGTACTCGTTGCCGTCCGCGTCGTACAGGTAGGGGCCCTTAGCCTTCGCGGCGAAGGCGGGGGTGCCGCCCACGGAGTTGAAGGCGCGCACCGGGGAGTTCACGCCGCCGGGAATCACCGCGCGGGAACGCTCGAATAGCTTCTCGCTGGCTTCGTGATGTAGCGGGTGGGTGGGGGAGGGAGTCATCGTATCGGTGCCTTTCAAACGAGACGGCGAATTCAAGAATTACAGGGGACGAGGCGCGCCGGGCGGCAGAGCCCGCGCGCCGCTAACGTCCCGTACCCTAACCATCATAGGTGCTTCAGGTAAACCGCAGGTGACGAGCGTCTGAACGTACCGAAAGGTGACGACAAAACACTCCGGACGGGCGGGGTAACGGGCTGGGAAACGGAGGAGGAACGCGGCGGGTTAGCGCAGGTGGCGGTCGGTATCCAGGCGGTTCAGCACCTGCGTGTCCTGATCGAACAGCCAGTTCTTATCGAAGAGCAGACGCACGAAGGCCAGGCCCATACCCAGCGCCATGAAGATGAGCAGGGACTGCACGAAACCGGTTGCCGCCGAGTACATGTCACCGCTAGCAAAATGCGACATGGAACGGTAGAACGGGACACCCGGAACCATCGTCACCACGGCCGGAACCGACAGGGAAATACGGGTGTACTTGCGCTGGTGCAACGGCGCCACAACCTCGGCCAGGATGCCTACACCAAACACGGCAATCGTCGCGGCCATATGCGCGGGCATGCCCGCCTCCACCATGTGAATACGGATGGGGTTCGCCACCGCGGCAATCACGCCACCCCACACGCAGGCCACCGGCGAGGCGGCGAAGAGCATCGCGAAGCCGGCCGCCGCCACACCCGAGGAGATAATCTGCAGGAGCAGATACAGGGTCGGGTCCAGATTCAGAGGAGCCGGGGAAGCCAACGGCAGGTGGAAGAGCGACCCCAAAACCCACACCGCAAAAGACGCGCTGAGCAGCAGCAAACCCACGTAGGTCAGACGCGAAATACCCGCGAGGAAGTCCATGCGGGAAATGTCGAGCATGCCCGTCACCATGGGGAAGCCCGGCACCAGGAACAGCACCGAAGAAATGAAACCAATCATGTGGTTCGGGCTAACCAGACCCGCCACAACCAGCACATTGACAACCGCAATATACAGGCCAGCCGCCAGGAAGCCGCAGGCCATCCAGGTGGCCAGGTGGCTCACACCGCGCTTGAGCAGGGTCGAACGCAAAAACTGACCGGCACCGGCGGCGAGGAACACGACCGAGCACTCCACCAGGCCGCCGCGGTTCAGGAACGCGAACCCGGCACAAGCCACCGCGGAGGCCAGCGCCAGCATCCAGCGGGTGTACAGCGGCTTGGCCGAATCGATGCGGTCCAGCTCGGCGTTCGCCTCCGCCGGGGTGATGCGTTCGGGCAGTTCGGAGATGAACTTGCCCAGCTGATCGATCTTGTGGGCGTTAATGCCCATGGTGCGCTGCTCGGCCACTTCGGTGCGGAAGTTACCCTCGGTGTACGAGGAGGTGGAAATCTCGGTGAAGGTCACCTGCGCGTGGTGCTCCTTCAGACCCACAGCCTTCGCCAGGCGCGCCATGGACGCCTTAATGCGGTACGCGCTCGCACCCGACTTCATGAGGATGCGGCCCAGTCGGAGCACCACCTGGGATTGCGCCACCAGGTGCTCGTGGGCGAGGCGGCTCGACCCGAGGTAGATGCTTCGGGTGTTCGTGTCGTAGTACTGTTCTGCGGAATCTGAGGGGTTGCTGGGCTGATGATCCATTAAAAACTCCGTGGCGCGCCGTCGTATGTGTAGTGGGCTGGGGTTCGTGTACGTCCTTCACTAGGATAGGCGAGATGCCGCGGCGGTGGTAGCGGCGGGGCGCCCCTTACCGGCGGACGGGCCAGCGGCCGTCAATGACCTCGGATTCCTTACCCGGCTGCGTGCGCAACCACGCCTGGAAGCTCGCCGCCTGCTCCGCCGCCCACTGAATCTGCTGCTCGTGCAGCTGGCGTGCATCCACGTTGAGGACCTGCGGGAACTGCTCGGTCAGCTTCACCAGCAGACGCTCGGCGGCCAGGGCATCATCGGCGGAGGTGTGCGCGTTCTCTAAGGAGACACCGTACTCGGCGGCCAGCACCTCGAGGGTGCGCTTGCCGCGCTTGCGGGGAATGACGTGCTTGTGCAGAACGTAGGGGTCGAGCACCGCGCCGGGCGGCAGCTCGCCGTTCGCGATGCCGTAGCGCAGCATCTCGTGGTGTAGCACCGAGAAGTCGTAGGCGGCGTTGAACGCGATGATGGGCACGCCGTCAAGGTTAAGCGCGCCGATGGCGCCGGCAAGCTCCCACACGACCTCGCGGGCGGGCCGGCCGTGCTCACGCGCGTACTCGGTGGTGATGCCGTGCACGGCGGCGGCACCGGCGGGAATCTCGACGCCGGGGTCGGCCAGCCATTCGCCGCGGCGCACCACGTTGCCATGAGGGTCCAGCAGGATCAGGGAAGCAGTCACGATGCGGGCGGTGGTGACGTCCACACCGGTGGTCTCAAGGTCAAAGGTGGCGCGCAGGCCGTTCATCCAGGTCATGGTTTAAGACTAACCCAGCGGCGAAGAAGGCGCGCGCCGGTTCGTTACGCGCACGCGCTATAGATACGGATACGGGAGGAGGCGAGCCGCCGCGGGCCTTAGCCGGGAAACGGGGAGAGGGGAGTGCCCGAAGTCGGCCCCGAATGACCTGCGGCGGGGCGGACCCTCCGCTCACCCGATAGACTGAAGCCATGACAACTCAACTGCTCACCGGCATCCCCGGCACCGGCAAGACCCATCACCTCACCGAACGCGCCCTGCGCTACCTCTCCGACGGGAACGACCCCGCCCGCCTGCTCATCCTCGCACCCACCCGCACCGCCGCGACCCGCATGCGAGACGCCATCGCCGCCGCCAGCGACCGCAGCCTCTCCGTAGCCCCCACTCGTGCCTGGGCCGCATACGCCTTCGACCTGCTCAAACGAGCCCAAACCCGCGGGCTCCTCACCGGCGTAGAAGGCAACCTCAAACTCCTCTCCGGCCCCGAGCAAGACGTCATCATCGGCGAACTGCTTGCCAACCACGCCGAAGGCATCGCACCCGGCCCCGCCTGGCCCGACTCCCTCCGCGAAGCCCTACCCACCCGCGGATTCCGCCACGAAATCCGCGACTTCTTCGACCGCATGGCCGAATACGACCTAACCGCCGAGGACGTCCAGGCCCTCGCCCGCGACTACAACCGACCCGTCTGGGCCGCCCTCGCCCAGCTCCACACCGAATACCGCGCCGTGCGAGCCCTCCGCGCCAAAAACGCCTACGACCCCGCCGTGCTCATCAACGACGCCTGCCGGCTGCTGTTGCACAACCCCGAATTCCTCGCCGAAGAGCGCCGCCGCTACAACCTCATCCTCATCGACGACGTGCAGGAGCTCAGCCCCTCCACCTACCGCCTGCTGCGCCTCATCGCCGCCGAAGAGCCGCCCGCAGATGCCGCCGAGCTGGCCGCAGAACGCCCGGACGTCTTCGCCGCCGCGCCCGAAGTCATCATGACCTACAGCGACGAAGCCGTGGTCCAAGGCTTCCGCGGCGCACGCCCCGACCTGGTGCGCACGCTACCCGAAAGCTTCCCGCACCTGGCCGAACGCACCCTCACCACCTCCTACCGCCTGCCCGCACTCATGATGCCGCTCGTGGCAGATATTCGCCGCCGCCTGCCGCGCTACAGCCGCTACGTGCCCACCGCCGAGACGGACGGGCAGAAGACCCCCGCAACCTTCGGACGCATCAACACCACCCCCGCCGACGAAGCCCTCACCTGGGGCGCCGTGGACGAGCCGCTGCTACACCTGGGCGCCGACGGCAAAATCCTCGACCCCGCGCATTACCGCACCGCACCCGCCGGCGTGTATAAGTGTGCGCTCGCCAGCGCCCAGGATGAGGCAAACCTACTCGCCCAGCTGCTGCTCGAAGACCGCATCTACGGCAACCGCCCCTACCGCGAGAGCGCCATCATCGTGCGCAACGGCGCGGACGTGGCGCGCATCCGCCGGGTGCTCTCGGCCAGCGGTATTCCCTCGCGCACCTCCGCGGCCCTCGTGCCGGTGCGCGACGAACCCGCCGTGCGCCCCTTCCTTGACGCGCTCAGCCTGCTCGTCTACGCCCGCAAACGCGGCGAGAAAGCCCTCAACCCAGCCGTCACCGGCGCGGGCTACGAGGCCCTGAGCCCCGACGAGGCCGAAGAGATTATGCGCAAGAGCCTCGACGACGTTATCGCCGAAGAAAACCGCTCCAACCCCCTCAACGGGGCGAACAGCGCCATCACCCTGCTCACCTCGCGGCTGGGCGGCGCATCCAGCATGGACGTGCGGCGACTCCGCCAACAGCTGCGTTCCGTCGAACTGCAAACCGGCGGCCACCGCCCCAGCGACGACCTGCTGCTGGGCGCCCTGCTACACCCCGAAACCCTGCCCGCCGAAGGCGTGGGGCGCGCCGTGCACCGCATTGCCGCCGTGCTCTCCGCGGGCCGCAAGGCACTCGCGCGCCCCGACTCCACCAGCACCGAGGTGCTCTGGGCCCTCTGGGAAGCCAGCGGCCTCGAAAAAACCTGGGTCGCCCAGTCGCGCGGCGCGGGCCCCGAAGCCGACGCCGCCCACCGCAACCTCGACGCCATGATCGGTCTCTTCGAAGCCGCCAGCCGATTCGACGAGCAGATGCGCGGCGCCGGGGCCGAACAATTCCTCGACTTCATCGACGCGCAGGACCTACCCATGGACACCCTGGCCGCCCGCGGCGTACGCCAGGACGCGGTTGAGATCCTCACCCCCGCCCTGGCCGCTGGCCAATCCTGGCGCACCGTATATGTATGCGGTCTGCAGGAGGGCACCTGGCCCAATACCACCGTGCGCGGCTCCCTACTGGCTACCGGCGACCTCGTGGATATCTGCGACGCCGGGATGCGCCGCCCCGCCCCCGCTAACCCGGCCCACGCTAACCCCGACGCACAGGCAGAAGGGGAGCCGGCGCCGCCCGCACGTATTCGCAGCTACCCCGAGCGCGTGCGCGACACCCGCCACGACGAGCTGCGCATGTTCGCCGTCGCCGCGACCCGCGCCAGCACCCGCCTGGTGCTGACCGCCGTGCGCAACGAGGACGAAGCCCCCGGCGAGTTCTTCGACTTCGTGGTACCCACCGACGCCGAGAACGATTCACCCGAGGTTCCCATCACCCGCGTGCGCCGCCCCGCCACCCTGCGCTCGCTCGTGGCGGAGCTGCGCCGCACCCTCGTTGAGGATGCGCTCACCGCCATGAGCGCCGAGGACGCCGAGCTGAAGAACGCGGCCGGCTCGCCTGGCTCCGAAGCTCACGCACCCGAAGCTCACGCACCCGAGGCCCCCGACACCGCAGGGGACGCCCAGAACCCGGAAGCCGCCCTGAACCCCGAGGCCGCCGCCTTCCGCTTCGACGCCGCATCGCGCACCCTGGCCCGCCTGGCCCGCGTGCAGGCGCCCGGTGCATCCCCCGAGCAGTGGTGGGGCCTACTGCCGCTGTCGAGCACCGAACCGTTCTTCGCCCGCCCCGCCCAAGAATCGCCAGAAAATCGCGCCGACGAGGGGCGACGCACCATCGCGCTCTCGCCCTCGCGCCTGGAAACCATCCACAACTCCCCACTGGACTGGCTGGTATCCGCCGCCCGTGCCGAGGCACAGACCGACCTCTCCCGCTCCCTGGGCACCCTCGTGCACGCCATCGCCGAGGAGTACCCGACCGGCACCCTCGAGCAGCTCCAAACCGCACTGGAGGAGCGCATCGGCTCCCTGGGCGTGCCCGCCCGTAGGGAGGACGAGAGCGAAGAGGAGTACCGAGAGCGCGTGCCCTGGGAGGCCTACGCCCTCTACGAGCGGGCCAAGCGCATGATTCTGCGCCTGAGCTACTACTACCGTCAGCACATGGGCGACGCCGGCTGGCAGAACCTCGGTGTTGAAGGTTCCTTCTCGGTGCGCGTGCCCGTGCCCTTCGACCCCGCCGGAGAAGTTGGCGAGCTGGATGCGCTCCTCACCGGCCGCGTGGACCGCCTGGAGGAGGCCCCGGAGAAGGACGGCACCCGCCGCTTCGTCATTGTCGACCTGAAGACCGGCAAAAGCAAGCCGGACGGGGCAGCTGTGGCCACGCACCCGCAGCTGGCCGCCTACCAGATCGCGGTGGAGGCCGGCGCGGGCGAGCAGCTGGCCGAGCGGTACCGCGCCGAGGCCGCCGCGGCGGAGTCCGGGGAGCCCGTCCCGGATGCGCGCCCGCAGGAGCTGACCTACGAGTCATCCTCGGGGCGTTCCGCCGGTGCCGCGCTCATGCAGGTGGGCGTTCCGGACGTGAACGATGACAGCAAGGCCCGCCTGCAGGTTCAGCCCGCGCTGGAGGACGACGACGAATGGGCCGTGGACCTGGTGCAACGAGCCGCCGAGCTCATCGCCGGTGCGCAGGTGCAGACCCGCCATCGCGAGGGCGCCCACGGGCACGGGTGCCGCCTGCCCGAGCTCTGCCCGATATGCACCCGCGGCCGCCAGGTGACTCAGCCCTAACGCGGCGCAGCCCTAGCGGAAGAGGTCCCGCGCCGGGTGGGTGCAGTTCACTCACCCGGCCACCCATCAGGCCGATCGCTGACCGCGCACGCCGGTACCCCGGCACCAGTACAACCCGAACCATTCACTCACCCTCAACGACGAAAGATGAGGACCCATGACCAACCCCGCCACCGCCTCCGGGCAGCCGCTCACCCCCGCCCAGTGGTGCGAGCGCAACACCTGGCAATTTGCCGACGGCACGCTCCTGGCCGACCTGCCCGCAGGAGCCACCCCCGCGGGCGGCTACCGTAGCGCCCTCGACATCGCCGCGATGCTCAACGGCCCCGAGGGCAAGAAACCCACGCCCGAGCAGATCCGCATGATTGAGGCCGGCCCCGCCCCGACCCTCGTCATCGCCGGCGCCGGTTCGGGCAAGACCGCGACCATGGTCGACCGCGTGATTTGGCTGGTCGATAACGGTTTCGTGCGTCCCGAGGAGGTGCTCGGCGTGACCTTCACCCGCAAGGCCGCCACCGAGCTGCGCAACCGCATGCGCGCCGGCCTGAACACCCTGCGCCGCAGCCGCCGTCTCGAACCGACCGAGAAGGAACTGCGCAACGGCATCGCGGACCCGACCGTGCTGACCTACCACTCCTACGCGAACAACCTCGTCAAGGAGTACGGCCTGCGCCTGGGCGTGGAACAGGACGCGCAGATGCTCGGCGACGCGCAGAAGTGGCAGCTGGCCGCGCAGATCGTGCAGTACTGGGAGGGTGAGCTACCACAGGATCAGGGTGATGTGCCCCTCTCGGCGGCCACCATGATTAACCAGCTGCTGCAGCTTTCCGACGAGTGCGCCGAGCACCTGCGCGAGCCGCAGGAGGTCATCGACTTCTGCGCCGAGCAGCTGGCCGCCTACGCCGCGGTGCCCGATTCTCGCCGCCCCGTCAAGAAAGAACGGGACATTCAGAAGGTTCAGCGACTCCTGCGTAACCGCCGGGTGTACGCGCAGATGGCGCAGAGCTACGCCCGCGTGAAGGCGCGCATGCAGGTGCTGGACTTCGGTGACCTTATGCGCCTGGCCGCGCGCATCGCCGAGAGCGACCCGGCGATTCGCGAGGGGGAACGCGCCCGCTTCAAGGTGGTTCTGCTGGACGAGTTCCAGGACACCTCCCACGCGCAGATGCGCCTGTTCTCCTCGATTTACGGGGCCGATGAGGCGGCCGGTATTCCCGCGCACCCCGTGATGGCGGTGGGTGACCCGAAGCAGTCGATTTACGGCTTCCGCGGGGCCTCCGACGGCCAGATGTTCAGCTTCTACCGTCACTTCCCGACCCCGCACGCGCAGCCGCTCTTCCTGTCCGTGGCGTGGCGTAACGACATCTCGATCCTGAACGCGGCGAACCACGTGGCCGAAAAGCTCAAGGACGTTCCCGAGTGGGTGCGCGCGGTGCGCGGCGATATCAGCGCCGATCAGGTGCCCGACCTGCGCCCGCGCTGCGTGCTGGTCGGGGAGGAAGGCACACCCGCCTTCGAGGAAGCCGCCTCCGGGATGACCGGTCGCGTGGAGATGACCTACTACGACTCCGACCGCGCGGAGGCCGCGGGCATCGCCGAGCGGATTGCCGGGATGCGCGCCGAGGCCGTGCGCGAGTACGAACGGGCCTACGCGGCGCACCGCGGCGGCGACGGTTCGGTGCGTCCGCGCCTGAAGATGCCCGAGGTCGCCGTGCTGGCCCGCTCCCACGGCCAGCTGGACACGATTCGTGAGGAGTGTGAGCGCCTGAACATTCCGGTGCAGCAGGTGGGCCTAGGCGGCCTGCTCTCTCAGCCGGAGGTCGTCGATCTGGTTTCGGCGCTGCGCGTGCTGGCCGACCCGAACCGTTCGGATGCGCTGGCCCGCCTGCTCACGGGTGCCCGCTGGCGCCTGGGCGGTGCCGACCTGCTGGCGCTGGGGGATTGGGCGCAGTCGCTGGTTCGCGAGCGTGAGCGGGCCCTGCGGGAGCAGATGGCCCTGCGCCTGCTCGAGCAGGCCGAAGAGGTCGAGGACGCAGAGGACGGCCCCTCCGAGGGTACCGGCCGGGGTACCCGCGGCCGCCTGACCGCCGAGCATCTGCGCGCTGCACAGGAGCAGCTGGACGAGGTGCTCAAGGGCGCGGTGGACGACTCCTCGGGGTACGTTTCGCTCATCGAGGCGGTCGAGAACCTGCCGCAGGACGGCCCGGACGGCGAACCCCTCTACGGCGAGCACTACCGTGGCCGCCGCTTCTCCGCGGCGGGCCTGGAGCGTCTGCGCGCCTTCGCCGAGCAGATGCGCGTGCTCCGCGCGGGCTTGAGCGACGACCTGGGCAATCTGCTCTACGAGATTGAACGCACGATGCTTCTGGATATTGAGCTGGCGGTCCGCCCGGGTACCGACCCGCTGGTGGCGCGCGTAAACCTGGACGCCTTCCACGAGGTGGCCGCCGCCTACGGAATGTCGGCCCCGCGCATCAACGCCATGATTTACGCGGGCGCCGACGGCGTGAGCGCGGAGGAGGGGGAGCCGGGCGCTCGCCGCTTTATGCTCTCCTCGGGCGGCGTGAGCTACGTGATGGGCTTCCTCGCCTGGCTGGAACGCGCTGACGACGAGGAGAAGGGCCTGGAGCTGGGCTCCATCGACCCCGACCCGAACGCCGTTCAGCTGATGACGATGCACGCCTCCAAGGGTCTGGAATGGGACCGCGTTTTCCTGCCGGGCCTGTGCGGCACCGTCGGCGGCGCGCAGACCCCGAACCTCTGGCAGATCACGGCCAACGTGGCCCTGCCCTGGCCCCTGCGCGGCGATAGCGAGTACCTGCCCTCAATCCTGGAACGCCCCGAGGAAATCGCGGAGTTCGAGGAGGCCAAGAAGCTCGAGGAATACCTGAAGGCCCACAAGGGGGACGCCGGCGAGCACGCGGGCATGGAGGACCGCCGCCTCATGTACGTGGCGATGACCCGCGCCCGCAACCTGCTGGCCGTGAGCGCCTTCCGCTGGAAGAGCACCGCGAAGACCCCGCAGCCGGTCCAGCCCTTCTGGATGGAGCTGCTGTGGACCCTGGCCGAGGCCTACCGGCGGCACGCCGAGGACACGGTGGAGTTCCCCTGGACCGCCCCGCAGCTGGTCGGCATGGGCCTGGTCTTCGTCGTGGCCGACCCCTCGGACGACGGCAAGAAGAAGCCGATCGATAACGTGACCCCCTGGGTTGAGTTCATCGCCGACACGGGGTACCGCCTCAAGGAACCGGTGACCCTGGCGCAGGGCACGGTGCTGACTCCCGAGGGCCTACCCGGCCCCGACGAGGCGGGCGAGGTCCCTTACGCCTGGGCCTTGGTGGGGGCGATAATTCCCGCCCTGATGCGCGAGGTACAGCTCTCGCCGCTACCGATGCGCGTGCGCACGGTGCGGGAGAACTGCGAGCGCCTGGATCTGCCCGCGCCCGAGTGGCTGGACGAGCTGGCCGCCGAGGAGGCGGAGCGCGCCTCCCAGCCTCCGCGCCCCGGCTATTCCCCCGTGATGGCCGCGGCCCTGCCCGTCGTGGCGGGCGGCTGTTTCAGCGCCCAAACCTACGAGACGATAAACCCGCATCTGGGCGCGGTGCTAACCGCCATGTGGCCCTTCGACCCGCTGGAACGCCCCGTGATTTGGCGCTGGCGCTCCGAGGAGGACCTGAACGAGGGCACCGAGGCGATTCTGCGCCACGGACGTCACGAGGAGTTGAACCGCGAGATTGCCATTAACTCCACGAGCCGCCGCGAGGCGGTGGAACGGGCCGCCCTGGCCGTCGAAAACGCAGTCGCCGAGCTGGATGCGCAGCTTGCCGCCGGTGCGGATTTCGCCGCCCCCGAGCCCGCCGGGGCCGTTCCCGAGGCCCTGCGCCGTCGCGCCCAGGATTGGGAGCGCGAGGCGGATTTGCTCATGCGCCTGGCCGAGCACACCGAGCCGGTGCTGGCCGAGCAGCTGCCCGGCCACCTCTCGGCCTCCACGTTCATTCGCCTGAGCGAGGATCCGCAGGGCACGGTGCACGAGCTGTTGCGCCCGGTGCCGCAGCGTCCCTCGCGTGCGGCGACTATCGGCACGGAGGTGCACGCCCTCATCGAGGAGCACTTCGGTGTGGTGCCGAGCGCCGATCCGCTTGAGGCCCCGGAGGCCGAGGACACGCTGGGTGTGCCCCTGCCCGGCGCGGTCGAGCCGGCGGGAGAGACAGCGCCGGAGGAAGTAGCGGGGGAGGAACACCTCGAGTCCGCCGAGGGCCTTCCACAGGACGCCCTCTTTGACGAGCTGTCCCTCGCCGAGGAGAGCGAGCAGGATTCCTCCGTGCGTTCGCTCTGGGAGCGCTTCGCGGCGAGCGAGTGGGGTTCTCCCGGATGGAAGGAACGCATCTGGGCCGTGGAGTACCCGGTTGAGACCCACGTGGAGGGCGTGAGCCTGCGCGGCCGCATCGACGCCGTGTTCCGCACCGAGGACGGGGACGGCGAACGCTGGATTCTGGTGGATTGGAAGACCGGTCGCCGTCCGAAGGCCGCGGACATGCAGGCGCGCCGCTTCCAGCTGGGCCTGTACCGCATCGCGTTCTCCCGCATCATGGGGATTGACCCGGAGCGCATCAGCACGGTGTTCGTCTACCTGGGCGGCAAGCGCGTGGAGGAGGCGTGGGACGAGCAGATTCGCGGTGGCCTGCCCTCGGAGGCGCAGCTGGCCGCAGTGATCCGCAAGGCCCGCGCGGGCGAGGGGTAGGCGCTCGCGCTTCCCGGCCCGGCCGCCTATAGCCCTGCCCGGCCCCTGCCGTCAATAGCCCCACGGATGTCCAAAAGCCCAGTGGATGCGCACAAGCCCGGGCCGGCCCCATCGCGGGGTCGGCCCGGGCTTGTGCTCACTCTCGAAGTGAATAGCAGAAAACGCCTCTCGGCCCTACTGCATTAGGGCGGGGAGGCGTTCTCAGCCGCTGAAGAACTATAAAGGTACCTCGTGCCCTCGCACGCTCGGATCATCCGCAGACAACTGCCGCCGTGGCGGCCTCACTCACGCCGTCTGCGTGCCGTGGGGTTCGCGTGCGTCTTTACTCTCAAACACAACCTCGAAAGTACCTCTATAGAATTCTGCCATCGGTGATTGGTTGCGCGGTGCATGAATCCGGCTCGGGGTGTGACATGACCGGTCACGGTCCCCGTCCAATCGTTCCCCCTCGATACCGCTGCCACGGTATCGGCGCTGGTCAGTACGCTTTTGGGGGCTGTGCTCGTTCTCTGTGGAACGGCACAGGAAAAGTATTCCAGGACTTGACAAAAAAGTCTAAGCGTAAAATAATTGCCCTAAAATGCATGTTTTTGAGCATGTTTCAAGGTGAAATTGAAGCCTTGTGGAGTCCTGTTCTGGGTGTTTGGGTTGTGTGGGATTTTGTGAATAAACTCTGCATGAAGAGGTGCATTCTTTTATAAATCACACCTTCAACTCTCACCCTTAATTGCAATTTTTCGTGCACAAAAATGCAGAACAGGCGCTCAAAATGTGTTGGAAAATACATTGAAAAAATTCGACGGGAACGCCCTAAATCCTCCGGAAAAGCGCTCCATTAGTATGTTCATGGCCCCCGAGGTCTGCGCGAAGCAGGTTCCCGGGGGCCATGAATCTTAAAGAATAGGGGGGGGCTCGGCGGCTCTCACTGAGGGGCTCATGCGGCTGCCGTCCAATAACGGGCTACCCAATAACGAGCCCAGCTCTGCTAGTCTTGCGGTCCGCTCATGAGCGGGGGAGTATCCTCCTGACCGAGTAGCTCGCCCGAGGAACGCAGATCGTCCTGAATATCCAGGAGCATCGACACCGCGTGGGTCGCGCCGTCCTTATCGTCGGTCTCGACCGTGTGGGTGAGCCACTGGGCCACCGCGAACTCGGCGTAGAAGTTCGCGCGCTGCGCCAGGTAGGCGTCGGGTAGCTGCGGCATCTGCTGACGGTACACCTCCACGGCCTCGTCGGTGAAGTCGATATCCTCGCACGAGTACAGCCACGCGAAGTCCTGCGCGGGATCGCCCACGTGCACGTCGGACCAGCCGGTCACCTCGACGATGCGCGCCTCGGAGGGGGTCACCTCCAGCACCAGGTTCTCGGCCCCCATATCGCCGTGCACCACGCGCGGGCGGAACTGCCACATGGGGCCGGGGGAGAGGACCGCCTGCCAGTGCGCGAGCAGGTCGGCGGGCACCTTGCCGGTGGCGGCGGCGCGCTCGAGCTCGGCAATCTTGCGGCGGCGAATCTGCTCCGAAGAGTAGGAGGGCAGGTCGGCTTCGTAGATGATGTCCTCGGGCATCACGTGCAGGGTCGCAATATCCTTGGCGATAATCGCGGCCAGGGAGGGACGCCCCTGAGCGACCTCGCGGCGGCTCAGCTCGGCAAGCTGGTCCACATCGTAGACGGAGCCGGGGATGTGCGTGTACACGAAAACGTTGCCGCCGGCGTACGGCACGATGCCGGCGACCGTGGGCACGGCGAAGGGCAGGCGGGCGCGCAGGCCGGGGCTGAAGGACTGCAGGATGAGGTGCTCGGCCTCCAGACGCATGCTGGCATCGGGACGGCGCGGGGCGCGCACACGCCAGCGGCGACCGGCCGAGTCGGCGATGATGGCCGAGTCGAAGTCGCCGCTATCTTCGCGGACCGCCTCGGCGCCGACGGGGTAGATTCCGGGCACTCCGGCAGAGACGATGGCTGCAAGCTGAAGGGGAGATAAAGTCACGGGTTAAGGTTACCAAACCATGTGAGCACCCCGAGCCTTTCACCGTATGTTTATGCTGACTAGTGAAGAAAGTTTTGGGCGATGCGCGGCCTGCCGGCGGGCGGAATCCCGGGGGAACGCATCACCACGCATTTCGCCGCCCGCGCACGGCCGCCGCAAGTAGCCGCCGCGGCCGGTTCTCTGCGGCCCCCCGCAGGCAGGGGCGCAGCGAAGGGGCAGGTCCTCGGTGATCGGGCGCGCTTGCGGTGAACGGGCGACCGCCCGGGCCTGCTGCGATGTTCGGCAGGGAATACAATGGAAGACCGGGCAATAGCGGCGCAGACCTTCCCGGTCCCGCCCCGTACATCCGTACGCCCAGCCCGCAGAACCAGCACAGATTCAGCACGAATCCAGTAACCGCGCCGAGCCCCGATGGAGAACGATGACCGCACTACCCCCGCAGCCGCAGCACGCACTCTCCGCTGACGATATCCTCGCGGGCCTCGACCCCGACCAGCGTGCGGTCGCCACCGAGCTCGACGGGCCCATGCGCGTGCTCGCCGGTGCCGGCACTGGCAAGACCCGCGCGATTACGCACCGCATCGCCTACGGCATCGCGATCGGCCGCTACCAGGGCCCGCGCGTGCTCGCCCTGACCTTCACCCTGCGCGCGGCCGAAGAGATGCGCACCCGCCTCCAGCAGCTCGGCGCGTTCGGTGTGCAGGCGCGCACCTTCCACTCGGCGGCCCTGCGCCAGCTCACCTACTTCTGGCCGCAGGTCGTGGGCGGTACCTTCCCCTCCATCGTGCAGAATAAGGCGGCGCTCATCACCGAGGCCTCGAACCGCCTGCGCATCAGCACGGACCGTTCCCTGCTGCGCGATTTGGCGTCGCTGATTGAGTGGGCGAAGGTTCAGCTGCTCACCCCCGACACCCTCATGCAGCGCCTGAGCGAGAAGCAGCTGCCCTCGGCGATTACCCCGCAGAACATGCAGCGCATCTTCCAGGCCTACGAAGATCTCAAGGACGAGCGTAACCTCATCGACTTTGAGGACGTGCTGCTGCTGACCATCGCCATGCTCGAGGAGGACGAGAAGCTCGCTGCGACCGTGCGCCAGCAGTACCGCCACTTCGTGGTGGACGAGTACCAGGACGTCTCCCCGCTGCAGCAGCGCCTGCTGGACGTGTGGCTGGGCGGCCGCGACGACATCTGCGTGGTGGGCGACGCCTCCCAGACGATTTACTCCTTCACCGGCGCGACCAGCCGCTACCTGCTGGAGTTCCCGCGACGCTACCGCGGGGCGCACACGGTCAAGCTGACCCGCGACTACCGCTCCCACTCGCAGGTGGTGGAGCTCGCGAACCGCCTGCTGGCCGCCCGCCGCCCGCACCCCGATTCGAGCCCGCACTCCTGGGCACCGCCGCTGGAACTGATGTCTCAGCGCGGCCCCGGCGTGGACGTGGAGTGGTTCGGCTACGCGGACGACGAGCAGGAAGCCGCCGGCATCGCCGAGGATATCCGCGACCTCATCGACAAGGGGGGGGTGGCCCCCGCCGAGATCGCGGTGCTCTTCCGCACGAACGCCCAATCGGCGGCGATTGAGTCGGCACTGTCCGCCGCCCACATCCCGTACCAGCTGCGCGGCGCGGAGCGTTTCTTTGAGCGCCCCGAGGTCAAGCAGGCGATGCTTGCCCTGCGCGGTTCGGCGAAGTCCACCGACGGCACCGAAGACGTCACCCGCTACACCCGCGACGTGCTCGGCGGCCTCGGCTACAAGGAGGAGGGCCCCCTCTCGGGAGGCGCCACCCGCCAGAAGTGGGAATCCCTCGCCGCACTCGTGCACATGGTCGACATGATGGCGCAGAACCGTCAGGAGCAGCTGAAGGAGCACCGCGCCAACCCGCGCCCTGGTGTGCCCGAGCCGCTGCCGCTGACCATGCACGAGGTCGTGGCGACCCTGAACCACCGTAGCGAGTTCAACGAGGCCCCGCAGATGAACGGCGTAACCCTCGCCTCCCTGCACGCGGCCAAGGGCCTGGAGTGGGATGCCGTGTTCCTGTGCGGCCTGAACGAGGGCCTCATGCCCATCACCTTTGCGACCACCCCGGATGAGGTGGACGAGGAGCGCCGCCTGCTGTACGTGGGCATCACGCGCGCCCGTAAGTACCTGTGGCTGACCTGGACCATGACTCGCACCGTGGGCGGCCGCGGCCAGCGGAAGCGCTCGCGTTTCCTGGACGACATTGACCCGGCCAAGCGCCGCCGCCCCGCCGCAAACGGCTACTCGGGCGGCTACGGCGGAGCGGCCCGTGGCGCGCGCCGGAACCACTCGTACGGGAACCGCTCGCAGGGCCGCCAGAAGGGAGAGGACTATGGCTCAGCGTTTTAAACGTGAAATTCTGCCTGCCACCAAGGACCGCCCGCAGATTGAGCTGGTCCGCTCGGCGCGCCGCACCCGCACCATCAGCATGCAACGCGACGGCGTGGACGAGCACGGCAACCCCGCGTACCGCCTGCTCATTCCCGCCGCGAGCACGAGCGAGGAGATAGACGAGCATATTGCCCGCCTGCTGCCGCGTATTCAGCGTCGCGCCGCCCGCCGTGAGCGCGCCGCGCAGCTGAACGTCACCGACGAGTACCTGCACGAGCGGGCCAGCCTGCTGGTGCGCGCCTACCTGCCGGAGCTGGAGGGCACCGAGCAGTTCAAACGGCTCTCTATCCGCTGGGTGACGAACCAGCGTCAGCGCTGGGGTTCGGCGACCTACGCGACCGCGCAGATTCGCATCTCCTCGGAGTTGCAGGGGGTTCCGGAGTACGCGCTGGATTCGGTGGTGCACCACGAGCTGTGTCATCTGCTGCAGCCGAACCATTCGCGCTCCTTCCGCACCCTGGAGGCCCGCTACCCGCAGCTGGAGCGTGCCCGCGCCTTCCTGGACGGGTACGCGATGGGGCGCTCGCGGGCCGAGGGCGAGAGCGATGAAGGCGGCGAAAACAGCGCCGACTAAGGCTCTTTCCGAGAACTAATCAGCAAAAACCAGCCGGAAATACTAAAGCCCGACATACTCAAGCGGGGGTGGCTTGTGCTTTCACAAGCCACCCCCGCTCGAGGTTTCAGCTATTAATTTGCCGGTCTATCGGGTTAGCCCCGCGGTTACTTCTCTTCGGGAGCCTCGCCGAAGCCGCCGTCCAGCAGCTTCTGTAGCTCAGACTCGAAGTCCACATCGTCCAGGCTGATTTCGTTCATGCGCGCGTCGTAGGCGGCGAAGTCCTCCAGCTCGGCGGGAGTGGGCAGGGTCTCCGGGGTGTCCCAGAGGCCGTCGCGAGCCTCGATGCCGTGGGAACTTTCGTACCAGCGCCAGAACTGCTGGGCCTCGCGCACCAGGCGCGGGCGCAGCTGCAGGCCGACCAGGTTCTCGAAGACCTGCTCGCTGGGGCCGCCGTCGATGCGGCGGCGGGCCATGATTTCGGTCAGCTGCGGAGCCTTGGGCAGGTTGCGGGTGGCGTCCTCGGTCACGACGGACACCCAACCCTCGATGAGGGCCAGCAGACCCTCGAGACGCTGAACGGCAAGCTCCTGGTCCTCGGTGCGCTGGGGGCTGAACATGCCGCCCTCGAAAGCCTCCTGAACGGCCTCGGGGTCGTTCATGTCCACCTGGGAGGCGGCGTCCTGCATACGGTTCATGTCCACGCGAATACCGCGGGCGAAGCGGGCAACGAGCTGGACCAGGTCCTCACGCAGCCAGGGGTTGGCCTTGTGCAGGCGAATCAGCGCGGCCTCGCGAACGGCCAGGTAGAGCAGAACCTCCTGCGGCGGCACCTCGATGTCGTCCGCGAGCTGCTGGTAGCCGTTGGGCAGCAGTGCGGAGTGGCCGGGGGCGAGGGGGAAGCCCACATCGGTGGAGGAGTACACCTCACCGGCGAGCTTCGCGAGGGCCTGGGCCATCTGGGCGCCAAAGATCATGGCGCCAACGTTGTTCAGGAATCCGCTGTTGAAGATGGCGGCGATTTCTTCGGGCAGCTCGTCCGCGGGGCCGGGCATGACCATGGCCTGGGTGACCTCGGCGGCCACGGGCTCGACCATTTCGCGCCAGGAGTCGAAGGACTCCTCAACCCACTCGGCCTTGGACCAGGCCTGAACGGGCAGGTTGTGACGCTCGATGGAGGTGACCGCATCCAGCCACAGGTCGGCCAGGTTTGCGGCGTCCTCGACGGCGCGCTTGAGGTTTTCGGGAACCGCCGGGTCCTCGCCCATGGAGGCGAGCATCTGGCGGGTCTGATTCTTGACGTTGGTCCAGTTCACGCCGCTAGGGCTGGATTCGTCGGATGCGCCGGCAAACATGGCCTGCACCTGCGAGAACATGCCCTGCAGCATAGCGGGGTCGAAGCTGATGCCCATGTTCTTGAGGTCCTCGGGATCGATGTTAATGCCGAAGGGGTTCTGCCCGCCCTCACCGAAGAGCGCGCCGAAGGGGTTCTGTGCGTTGGAGGAGGCGCCCTTACCGCCCTGGCCGGTTGCCCCTGCGGAGGGGTCGAAGCCCTGCTCCTGCATCTTCTTCAGGAATTCTTCGAGGGGGTCACGCTCGTTGGAGGCGTCGCCGTGGTGGTGATCAGACATCTGAAACCTTTCCTAATCCGAAGGTGGGCACAGCCGGCCCGCTCGCTGTCCAGCCTACCGATTTTTGCTGTGAATTTCCCGTGTCGGCGCCTCGGATGCGCCTTAATCAGCTGAGGGCTCACAAGCGGGTCTTCGCCCGGTTTGACCCCGACCTTAGCTCTAGCCGAGGGACCGGCCAGAAAAGGTGTGTTGATGAGGGCGTTCATCCGGTAGTCTAGAAAACATGACTAAGCCCACCTCACCGTCCGAATCCGAGAAGTCCTCATCGAAGGCTTCTGCCGAGTCCTCGGCTCATCGCCGTAAGCGCGGATCGCGTGGCCGCGAGCGCCGCTTGAACCTGCGTTCCGTGAGCGCCGTGGCGACCTGCGCGTTGCTGGCCGGTGCGTTTGTCCTGCCCAGCTCGTACGTGAAGGAGGGCCCCGGCCCGCTCTTTGACGTGCTCGGCACCTACCAGGATAAGGACGTCATCGAGATTTCGGGCGCTCCCAGCTATAAGACCTACGGCAAGCTCAATATGACCACGGTGTCGGTGGCGGGCGGCCCGTACACTGAGCTGTCTGGCGCGGAGGCTTTCTACGGGTGGCTGGCTTTTGACGGCAACCGCAGCCTCGTGGTGCCCACCGACGCCCTGTACCCGCACGTGAGCCACGAGACGGCCACGGCCGAGACCGGCGCGCAGATGGCCGATTCGCAGACGCAGGCGAAGGTCGCGGCCATGCGTCACCTGAAGATGCAGGTGACCGAGAAAGTACTGGTGAACACGACCGTTGAGGGTTCTCCCGCGGCGGGCGTGCTGGAGAGCGGCGACCGCCTCCTGAAGGTGGGGGACAAGCAGATCACCACCCTCAAAGATGTATCGCAGGCGGTAAACGCCTCGAACGGCTCGCCGATTCAGGTGACGGTTGAGCGCGACGGCCAGCAGCGCACGGTGACGCTGAACCCGGTGCGTTCGGCCGAGGGCGACCGCTGGGTCGTGGGCATCAGCCTGAAGCAGAGCTACGATTTGCCGGCGCAGGTGCAGTACAACCTGGACGGCGTGGGCGGCCCGAGCGCGGGCCTGATGCTGGCCCTCGGCACGGTGGATAAGCTGAGCGAGGGCACCCTGCTGGCAGACGAGGACGCCGGCGGCGACCCCTACCGCAGCTACGTGTCGGGTACCGGCACGATTGATGCGAACGGTAATGTTGGCGCGATTGGCGGCATCAAGTACAAGATTTTGGCGACGGGCCGCTACGGTGCGCGCTACTTCCTGGCGCCCAAGGAGAATTGCGATTCGGTCCTGAAGATGCAGGAGCAGGACCCCTCGATGCTCAACTACTACCATGCCGGCCAGGTGCGCGGCACGATGGTGGTGGTCCCGGTTTCGACGCTGGACGAGGCGGTGCAGGTCGTGGGCGCCATTAAGTCTGGCGCCCCCGATGATTCGCTGCCGCGCTGCGGATCCTAGCGTGTAGCTCTAACGGGCAACCCCTGACGAACGCGGGCGCTTCCTGCCGGGAGGCTTCGGGCCCCGGCTCACTCGAGCCGGGGCCTTCGTTATGCGCGGTGACCGCCTCGCGACCGGTGAGCGTGTGTGCGAATAGTGGGATAGCGGGCGAACGACCCCTCCTCTGACGTCATGTCAACGTTCGTTCCTCCAACCTCTGCGATACTTAAGGTAAAGAACATTTTGAAATGATGAGCGAGGAATTGTGTCTGAGTCGACCGATAAGACCCCACGCCCACAGAAGAAGGAACGAGCAAAGAAGCGTCGCAGCCCTCTACTGATGACGATTGTGGTTGTCGCGGTTCTGATTGCCGCATTTGTGGGACTATCCCAGGTGTACACGGACTGGCTGTGGTTTGACCAGCTGGGCTATAGCACCGTCTTCACCACCCAGATTCTTTTGAAGGCCGCGGTGTTCGTTGTGGCCGCCCTCGTGGTGGCCCTGCCGCTGTGGGCCTCCATGACCTACGCGGTCCGCCACGCGGATGTTCTGCCCGCCACCCGCGAGCAGAACGCGAAGGATGAGGCCGGCCCGAACCAGAGCGTCCCGACGAGCGCCTCGGATGCGACCGAGCAGATGCTCCGCGACGTGTTCGGCCAGCAGCGTGCCGAGGATAGCATGCGCCGCTACCACGAGAGCGTGGATAAGGCGCGTAAGCTTTTGCTGATTGCGGTTCCGCTGCTACTGGGCCTGTTTATTGCCTCGGCAACGATGTCGCAGTGGAGCACGGTCGCCCTTTTCTTCAACCAGCAGTCTTTCGGCAAGACCGACCCGGAATTCGGCCTGGACTACGGCTTCTTCGTGTTTGTGCTGCCCTTCCTGCGCGTGGTGGTGTCGCTGGTGACCTCCTCCGTGGCGCTCGCCGCGGTGGCCGGCCTGTTCATGCACTACTTCTACGGCGGCATTAAGGTGCAGCCGGGCGGCGTGACCACGACTCACGCTTTCCGCCGTCACGCGGCCGTGCTTGCCGTCGTGTTTGTTCTGACCCGCGCGGTGAGCTTCTGGCTGGACCGTTACTCGTCCACCCAGCAGCAGGCCGGACGCTGGGCCGGCGCCATGTACACGGACGTGAACGCATCCATTCCCGTGAGCGCCATCTTGGCGGTTTCGGCGTTGCTGGTGTCGTTCATGTTCATTGCTGCCGCGGTGAAGAATCACTGGCGTCTGCCGCTGATTAGCACCGCAATGCTGGCGGTCGTATCGCTGGTGGCCGGTGGCCTGTACCCGTGGGTTGTGCAGCGTTTCCAGGTGGTTCCGAACGAGCAGGGCGCGCAGTCGCAGTTTATTCAGCGCAATATTGATGCGACCCGCTACGCCTACGGCCTGGACAAGATTGAGACCACCCCGTACGACGCGACCATCGACACTCGCGCCGGTGCCCTGAGCTCTTCGAGCGCGACCATCGCGAACATTCGTCTGCTGGATCCGAACGTGGTTTCCTCCGCGTTCGCGCAGATGCAGCAGTTCCGCCCGTACTACCGCTTCGAGTCGCAGCTGGCGGTGGACCGTTACACCGTGGGTAACACCACGCAGGACACCGTGCTGGCGGCCCGCGAGCTGAACCCCACGCAGACCAACGGCGATTCCTGGTACAACCGCCACGTGGTGTACACCCACGGCTACGGCGTGATTGCCGCGTACGGTAACCAGGTGGATTCGGCGGGTAACCCCAAGTTCTTGCAGTCCGGTATTAAGGCGACCGGTACCCTGAGTGAGGATTACGAGCCGCGCATCTACTTCGGCATGAGCTCGCCGGAGTACTCGATTGTGGGCGGTAGGGGCGACACCCTGGAGCTGGACCGTCCGCTCTCTGCAGACGAGACGAAGGCCTCCGACGCGAAGTACACCTTCTCGGGTAACGGCGGCCCCCGCGTCGATTCGCTGCTGGCCCGTCTGTCCTACGCGATTAAGTTCCAGTCTTCCGACATTCTGCTCTCGGATGCGGTGCGCGACGGCTCACAGATTCTGTACGAACGCAACCCGCTGGACCGCGTGCGCAAGGTGGCCCCGTACCTGACGGTGGATTCCAAGCCGTACCCGGCGATCGTGAATAACCGCGTGCAGTGGATCGTGGACGCCTACACGACGAGCGACCAGTTCCCCTACGCGCAGGGCAGCTCGCAGGATTCTGCCACCGCGGCGGGGGCTCAGCGGTCGAAGTCGGTGAACTACATCCGTAACTCGGTGAAGGCCACCGTGGGCGCCTACGACGGCTCGGTGACCCTGTACGCCTGGGATGAGGAAGATCCGGTGCTCAAGGCTTGGCAGAGCGTCTTCCCCGGCACGGTGAAGAGCTACCGTGAGATGAACGCTTCGCTGATGAGCCACGTGCGTTACCCGACTGACATGTTCAATATTCAGCGCACCATGCTGAATAAGTACCACGTGACGAACGCGAATAGCTTCTATGCCGGTGACGACGTCTGGTCGATTCCGAACGACCCGACCAATGATCGTAACCAGCCGATTTCGCCCTACTACCTGTCCCTGCAGATGCCCGGCGATTCTCGTGCGCACTTCTCGTTGACGACCACGTTCATTCCTCAGCAGAGCGATTCGAACTCTCGTAACGTGATGTACGGCTTCCTTGCCGCTAATGGTGATGCCGGTACCGGTAAGGACGGCGAGCGTAGCCCCGATTACGGCAAGCTGCGTCTGCTGGAGTTGCCGCGTTCTTCGGTGGTTCCGGGCCCGGGCCAGGCTCAGAACATTTTCAACTCTGATGCTGAGGTGTCGAACCAGCTGAACCTGCTGCGCCGCGGTTCGTCTGAGGTTATTAACGGCAATATGCTGACTCTGCCGGTGGGCGGCGGCATGCTGTACGTTCAGCCGGTGTACGTGCAGTCGAGCGGTGACGCTAAGTACCCGCGTCTGCAGCGTGTGCTGGTGAGCTTCGGCGATAAGGTCGGTTTCGCTCCGACTCTGGAGGAGGCGCTGAACCAGGTGTTCGGTGGCTCTTCGGGTGCGAAGCTGGACGGTTCGGCGTCGGCCAGCCCCTCGGCTTCTGGTTCTTCGGGCGCTTCGACCGGAGGTTCGACCGGCGGTTCGTCGGCTTCGCAGTCTTCGGAGCTGAAGCAGGCTCTGACGGATGCCTCGAAGGCGATGACCGATGCTGATGCGGCAATGAAGAAGGGCGACTGGGCTGCCTACGGTGAGGCTCAGAAGCGTCTGGAAGCAGCCGTGAAGAAGGCTCTGGAGGCTGAGGAGGCGCAGAGCGCGGCTTCCGCTAAGGCTTCGGCAGCGCCCAGTGCCTCTGCGGCTCCGAGCGCAGCGTCTAGCGCTAAGCCCAGCGCGAGCCTTTCGACTTCTCACTAGGATGCCTGAGGCGGCGGGGGAGTAGCGCATACCGGATGCTCACGGATCGGATGTCCACGGGTCTAGCGTCCTCGCTCTAGAACCGGGGCCTGCACTGGATACGGCTCCTACTGACTACCTCTAGCGGTCTCTGACGGAACGGGGTGGAAGTGTATCGCTTCCACCCCGTTCCTGTATGTTCTACCCCTGGCACTGCCCCGTAGCCCCTATTCCTACCCAACTGCTTTCTACCCAACAGCCCCTATTTTTGTGTGCTTGGTTACAAATCGCGTTTTTGGCTTGCATGCCCGGTTTGGGGTCTGTATAGTTGTATGAGTCGCCGCGGGGTGGAGCAGTTCGGTAGCTCGCCGGGCTCATAACCCGGAGGTCGCAGGTTCAAATCCTGTCCCCGCAACCAGAAAAACCCGGTATCTCAACGAAAAGTCGCTGAGATACCGGGTTTTGTTTTGCCCTGACGAGACCGAATCCCTATGTTATTCCCTACCTTTCAGCCAAACTCAGGCCCGTCGTCGAGGTGGGGGGAGGGGGGACTATCACCCAACATCGAGGACTATCATCCAACGCCCCTTCGGGGCGTATGACTATCTTCGCTCGTGCATGATCTCGTGGGAGGGAGGTTGCAGAGGAGGATTTTCACCGCCTAATCGGCGTTGATACCGGCTGTTTACCGCCTGAAAATGCAAAAGCGGTATAGCATTTTCCCTCGTATCTCAACCGAATCCCAACCCTTTACCGCCTTCACCGCCTAAAACCGAAAACTTTTATATATACACACGCATATGTAGGAAGATGAACACTCGCGTGTACACTTTTTAGAAATTAGGCGGTAGAGGCGGCAACACACCATGTTTTGACTGATATACCAACGTTTTCGATATACCGCTTAGCCTCAAACAGGCGGTAACTAAGCGGTGAAAGAGTAGCGTCCCGCATAGTGGTGTAACCGTGTGGTGATCGGCCCGTTGCTTGTGATGGGTGCGGTCACCGTGTGATCCTTCGAG
>NZ_KV810429.1:0-525 GCF_001812775.1 Rothia sp. HMSC068F09 | reverse complement strand
GCGTTCGGGTAATTTCCATGCCTACGCAACCGTCTCGTATGCGGGCCGGTTCCGTGTTAATGGTGGTGCGTGGCAGGCGCTGGATGTTGTGCTGACGAAAGATACCGTTGACCCGCTACTGATTCGTGTGTGGTGGGTTGATGTGGGACGCGTCGGCGGCACCTGCGATGAAGACGACACTCGTTGGGGCTGCAAGAACGACCCCACCATGGGTAAAAAGGATAACCCGAACCCGCGCCTACGCAAGGCTGACATCCGTACCGGCCAGCGCTGGCATCTAAACGACAATGGCGACGGGGACACGGAGTACTCGCTACACCGCGACTGGCCCGACATGTAAACCACTTCTAACACAACATATAAATAACCGCAGCAGGCAGCTCCGGATGCATGTGCGTCCGGGGCCGTTTTTGTTTTACCGTGCTGTGCCGAAAAATTGTGCCATAGGTTAGTGTCTATAGTCGTAGTTAAAAACCATGGCAGAAGACGCTAAACCGGCTCTTCCGAGTTGAGTGTGGGTGACCG
>NZ_KV810428.1:102096-156625 GCF_001812775.1 Rothia sp. HMSC068F09 | reverse complement strand
CCTCCAACCACACTCAACTCTGAAGAGCCATAATAGTAGATATTATAGAATTCCAAATCAGCGGACGTTAGAAATTTAGTAAACGTATAGCTGTAATCTGGCGGCGGCGCAGAATATGCAGGGTGCTGCTGATTTGCCGGGGTGTAAATTCCGATCATGTCCGTATCGACAAGATGGTATTCTCCCCTATAGTCTTCTTGGTTGAAGAATTTTTTGGTCCACTCAGGGTCGACAGTCATTTCCTCTCCTTCCTAAAATATATCTCTTATTAAATAATGCTATTTTGAATTCACGAATCTATTTCGTGTATCCAGCAACAGAAACACCCTTGGGCAACAAAAGATCCCCTTGTAGATTTTCGTCAACGCTTACCCAGCGTCCATCCAAAAACTCGCCGTAGAAAGAAATGCTTGGGTGTCGGTCAGTATGAAACATATCTCGAAAATATTTCACTTCGCCGGTATCGCGATACACAAAATAGGCATCTCCATATATCGATAATTCCGTCTGCATTTTGTTGCGAGTTGAAATATCTACTGCATCAGCTTAAGAAGAACACTCATTGTTCAGACAACAAATGAGATCGTTAAACGAATAAATACCTTTAGCGAATCAACATCTGACTTGTCTGAGTTAGATGCTTGAGCAGCATCGTGAGAACCTCAGCGTACTCACCTTGAAAAGGTACAGGGACGGCATAAGCCTGAAAAATAACCATATATAGCTTCCGGAAGTTAAAGTTGATGTGACGGTGAACGAGCTTCCTCGCCCACTCCTCAAGGTAACACACGCGCACTCTACACACGAACTCAGCAGGACGGATTCCACCTCCCATAGCCAGCCGCGAAGAGCCCACCTCAAAAGTCCAGAAAGAAACCCCCGCCAGCACAGTACCGAAAGTACTGCCCGGCGGGGGTTTCTAGAGAAACTACAGCTGCCCGAATCCTTGCGGGTAGATCGGTTCGTAGGTGTTACGGTTGCTGTAGCCGTCGCGGTCCACCACAATCACCCACTGCCCACGCAGATGCTCCACAGCCAGCGAGAAACGCCCCAGATACCTCAAATATTTGCGGATATCCTGCTTCTCACCCGTCTCAGTCACGTAAAACGCCAGGTCCGTAGCCTTAGTCGTGTACAGGGTGCTCACCAGAATATTTCGGCTCGTATTTTTAGCCTTTTCACCCGCAACAAGATCGTCAACAACGTTGGCGTTCAGCACATTCTTGTCAGGCGAAATAACCCACCCGCGCTTCTCCCTGTACAGGCGAAGAATTTCGGGGTGTAGCACCTTTTCGGGGTCTGTGACCTTAGAAAGAGGCTCCGTATCGCCCGTGTGGTAGAAGTAATTCATTGACGCAAAGAAGTACGCCACGAATGCGTACAGGCCGCCACGGTCGTAGTTATCCATTCCGGGCTGCTGAATAGGGTATGGCACGTTCTGCGCCGCCTGCGCCTCGGTGGCAGGAATGAAGCGGCCCTTACGCTCAAACGCCGTGTAGACGAGCGGCCCGGAGGAAGGGCCCAAGGTACGGAGCTCATCGTACCTCTCCGTGGGTTCCAGGCGTACAAATTCCTGGTCACGCTTCTTATCGGCTTGGGAATCCGAGCTCATCGTATTGAGCAGGTTGACACCCCAGCCAAAAGCCACCGCGACGAGGGCGGCACCGGCGAATACGCCAGCCCGTATAAACTTGGCTCGAGAAAGCATAGACCTCATGTACGCACGTTGCTCGTTGAATCCGGGCCTGTTATATCCGGGTCCGCCAAAGTTATTCGTCATGTTGCTCTCCCCTAACTCGCGCTATTTTCTGAAATGAATTGGATGGGCCTCCACTCATTCGTGAATTGTGTGCGCAGAGTCCCGTGTATCGCGCCGTCACGAATCAGACCGCGCGTATCAAAATCGGTGATGGGATACATCTGATTAGTGTCCTTGCGGTACACCTGAACTTCGGGAAGAATATCGAACCGTACGTTCCATTCCACAATTTTTAGCGTCTCGTCAATGAGGCGCGGCTGCCCCTCCAAAAGGTTCATGGTCAGAATCTGGGGGTTAGGGGTAATGACCCAGCCTTTACCTTCTTCGTAGAGGTCCTGAATGGTGGGGAAGAACATTTCCTCGCTGATATTGTCGATCTTCAGAATTGCAGGTTCCGAGGCGAGAATCATGTAATTCTGGCAGGCGTAGTAGTAGCCCAGGTAGGGGCGCAGGTTCCTCGCCGCATAGTGCCTCGGCCTGTACCTTACCCCCGGCGCCGGCGCCGAGTAGGCGGGGTGGTCCCGGTTTGCGGGCGTGTAGGGCCCGATCACGCCATCGGCAACGTACGGGTATGTTCCGGTGTAGTCTTTTTCGTCAAAGAGCGCTTGAGCGTCTACTGTCATTCTTTCCCTCCTTGGATTCCATATTTATGAGCCGTCAAGTTCGCGAGCTGCCGAGGTGGTTCTGGGCTACTCGCGGGCGGCTGGGTTCAACAGCCGGGCGCCTTCGCCCGTCCCCTACTTCGTTCAACGAAGAGGTACTCGCACCCCGCTCCCCCGTCGGAACGGTACCGAAGTACCGCCCCAACGGGGGTTTCTTGTGCTAAAATTCTGCACTAAATCTGCTTCCCAAATAAAATGTTCGGCGACTCCCACCCATCGATTTAGTATCTTATTTTATGAAAACCGGGGGGATATAGAGGCATCAAATCCTTTCCATTATTAATCAAAACCCATCGCCCCTTCAAGTTTTCTAGATATGAACTAAAATAACCACTTTCAAAGGTCTCATAGTGGTCAAGGGGAATCTTTTCCCCCGTCCCTGAAATAAAGAAATACGCTGCCCGGTGAAGAAAATATTCTACACTACAATAAAAAATATTCCGCTTGGTGTACTCAAACCTCTCATCCGGGAAAAAAGAACCAGAATTAATGGATACCTCATTAAATATATCATCCTCACAGATAAGCCATCCGCGCTTTTCTTGGTAGAACCGGAGGATTTCAGGTTCAATAACGTCCTCTGGCTTCACTATCTTAGAAAGAGGCTCAGTGTCTCCCGTGAGGTAAAAATATTTCAGAGACGCATAATAGTAAGCAATAAAAGTATATAATCCAGACCTGGTGTATTTATTCATACCCGGGTGTAATACCGGGTAGGGAACATTCTGCGCCGCGTGCTTTTCCGTTGCAGGAATATACCGCCCGTTACGCTCATACGCCGTGTAAATGAGCAATCTACTAGATTTCCCAAGGTCCTTTTGATAGTCGTATTGTTGCTTCGGCTCCATGTCGATATATCTTTGGTGCTGCAACCGTCGACGTGCCTCCCGTCGCTCCTCGTCCGTTCCCAGCAAGCCAGCACGATACCCTGCGGAGACGAGCAACCCAGCACCCAGAACGCCTACGCCCAGTCTGCCTAAAAAGACGCGGCGGCTAACCGGGCGGTTCTTCCGAGGTTCAGGCTGATAATTAAGCTGGGAATATGGGTCGGAATATGAGGTGGGATATGGGTTAGGACCACTGTTGATACTCATAATTTATTCTCCTTATTAAGCGGGGTCAGTACCGTCAGGAATAAAACTGATTGTTGACCCTTTGTCTTTGACACTCACCGTTCTCATCGTGCCGTGTATTGATCCCTCACGAATCAGGCTTCGCGTATCAAATTCAGCGATGGGATGCAGTTCTCCGGTATCTTTTCGATATACCTTCGCGTCAGGATGAATATCAAATCGCACCTTCCACTCGGTCACCTCTTGTTCCGAATTCGTGATGCGCGGCCGACCCTCGAGAACGTGCAGACTGAGAATCCTAGTATCAGGTGTAACCACCCACGCTTTACCCTCTTCGAAGAGATCTTGAATAGCCGGGAAAAAGATTTCATCCTCACTCAGATCGTCTCCTAAGCCTCGTGTATCAGAGGTCAAAAGAATGTAATTCTGACAGGAGTAATAATAGATATAATGGAAAAGCTCCCGCACAAAGCTAGTTACTGGTTGCTGCCAATAATCGTAATCCGGGATAGGCGCAGAATATGCTGGATGATCCTGATTGGCCGGAATATACTCGCCAGTTAAACGAGTGGTTGCTAACGAATACTCTCCAGCGAAATCATCCATATATACAAATGACTTAAGTAGTTCTTCGCTGTCTATCATTGTCTTCTTCCTTACACTCGTCTTTGGATTTTTAGAACCGAATCTTAAGATTCACCGGTATGGGAACCATCTGCGGGGTACATCGGTGTCCTATCCTTGTCATTATTCAACAAGGTCCACGCGCCATTCAGATGCTCAGCTTCCATCCTCTCCCCGTTATCGTACGATGATTCTCGCCCCAGAGGACTCCGATATTCGTAAAGAGATAATTTTTCACCGATGCTCGGAATATAGAAATACCCTCTATAGGATTCTTTAGATACCCCCAGAAAGCACGACATGATGTGTCGGCCGTTCCGCTCCACCATCGATAGACGATCCGAACTACTCGTTGGGAAATAAATCCACGCCTTACACACGTCCTCTTTTGATATAACCCATCCGCGCTTCTCCCGGTACAGGCGAAGCATTGTTTCAAGAAGGACAGCCTCCGGCTTAACAACCTTCGACAGCGGCTCGGTATCTCCCGTGTAGTAGAAGTAGTTGAGGGCGGCACAAAAATACCCCATGAAGGTCAGAAAACCCTGCGGACTATATTCGTACATCTCCGGTTGAGGTACAGGGTAGGGCACATTCTGAGCGGGATGCTCCTCAGTCGCGGGAACGAACTCGCCGCGGCTTTCGTAGGCGGTGTACTCAAGAGGAACATCCTTATACAGATAAGACGTATCGATTACCCCCACGAACTCTTGATCCGGTTCAAGAGCCGCCAAAGCCCGATCTTTCTTGGCCTGCTGTTCTCTCTCCTCAGCTTCCTGCTTCTTTTGGCGTTCCTCTTCCAGCTCCTCCGGCGTCTTAATCAAGCCCGTGCACCGGCTAACAACCGCTGCCGTCAGAACACCCACACCAGCGTAGCCAAGGGTTCGTCGAGAGAAACGCTTTTTCTTCTTGGCGCTCTTGGCGGGAGCCGGGCTGCTTGAACCGCCGTCGTTGTTCGTGGTCATTCGTGTTCCTCCACGGCTTTCGTAAAATACCGCGATGTATTTTCTGATGTTGTGGTCCCCCACCGAGTGCAACAGACGTCGTCCCATGAACGGCGGGAAACCCTACATTCCTAGTCTATTAGAGCCGGTTCCACGCGCCTCCGGTACAGGCGACTAACCCAGGGAATCCACAGCAAATAGCCAGGAAACAGCCCCGCATCCTGCCCACATAAGATGGACCGGGCATGAGTGGGCATGCAGAAACCCCCGCCGGAACGGTACCGAAATACCGCCCCGACAGAGGTCTCACGCTAAAACTCTGCGCTCAAATCACGCAGTCAGGCTAGGCCACCCGGATTAGGCGCCCAGTGCCTCCAGACCGGGCAGGGTCTTACCCTCAATGTACTCGAGGGAAGCGCCGCCACCGGTGGAGATGTGGCCGAACTGCTCGTCCTTGAAGCCCAGGTTACGGACTGCCGAAGCGGAGTCGCCACCACCAATGATGGAGAACGCGTCAGACTCGACGATAGCCTCAGCCACGGCGCGGGTACCGGCCGCGAACGGAGCGATTTCGAACACGCCAACGGGGCCGTTCCAGAAGATGGTCTTTGCGCCCTTAATCTTCTCAGCGAAAATCTCGCGGGTCTTGGGGCCAATGTCCAGGCCCTCAGCCTCTGCGCCGAGCTTACCTCCGGTCAGGTCTTCAATGGGGCGAACCTCGGTGTTAGCGTCTGCGGAGAAGTCGTCAGCCCAGACCACGTCCACAGCGGTAATGATCTCGGTGCCCTTCTCGGGGGCTTCCTTCAGGTAGCGCAGAACGTTCTCAACCTGGTCCTTCTCGAGCAGGGACTTGCCCACCTCGTAGCCGTGTGCGTAGGCGAAGGTGTAACCCATGCCGCCACCAATCAGGATGGTGTCAGCCTTACCAATCAGGTTGTCAATCACGGCGAGCTTATCGGACACCTTAGCGCCGCCCATGACCACCACGAAAGGACGCTCGGGGTCATTCAGGGTCTTAGCCAGAACGTCAACTTCCTTCTTCACCAGGTCGCCCAGGTAAGCGGGCAGACGCTTAGCAACGTCGTAGACGGAAGCGTGCTTGCGGTGAACCGCACCGAAGGCGTCGTTCACGTAGGCGCCGTTCTCACCGGTCAGTGCGACCAGCTCATCGGCAAATTCGCCGCGCTCTGCGTCGTCCTTGGAGGTCTCGCGGGCGTCGTAGCGGACGTTCTCGAGAACAAGGACCTCGCCGTCGGCCAGGCCTGCTGCCTTAGCCTTGGCGTCCTCGCCTACCAGGTCGGTTGCAACCTTCACGGGCACGGATGCCAGCTCAGCCAGGCGTGCAGCTGCCGGTGCGATGGAGTACTGGGGGTCGACCTTGCCCTTGGGGCGGCCCAGGTGTGCGGTCACGATAACGCGTGCGCCAGCCTTGGCGAGCTTCTCAATCACGGGCAGGGATGCGCGGACGCGGCCGTCGTCGGTGACGACGCCGTCCTTCAGGGGTACGTTCAGGTCGGAGCGAACGAGGACGTGGCGGCCTGCGACGCCTTCTTCGAGCAGTTCGGACAGTGCCTTAGCCATGGGATTTCCTCCTGGTTAGGTGGGTTTATATACCGTTTCAATCATACCGAAGAATAGGGGTTTTGACAGCCTAAAAAATAAGCTTTTATAAGGTGTTTCTCCGCAGAATACCGCGGATATTCACCCTTCCTATCCCCTGCTCTCTTACGGTATTTCTGACTCAAAATGAGCGATAGAAAATAGTATGTTTATACATCATTAAGGGTTTTATTCAAGACCCCTGCACAAGAGTCTTGGTACAGCAAACCCCGACTCCCCCGCGTAAAGCGGTGGTGCCGGGGTTCACTATATGCGTTAGTCACGCTCTATGACGCTTAGCTATGCGTCGAAGCCCAGAAGGCTTAGAGGGAAGCCACAACCTTGTTGGTGAACTTCACGAGGCGGGAAACGTAGCCGTACTCGTTGTCGTACCAAGCGATAACCTTCACCTGGTCGCCGATGACCTTGGTCAGCGGTGCGTCGAAGACGGTGGAGATGGGCTCACCCTCGATATCCTTGGACACGATGGGATCCTCGTTGTACTTGATGATGCCCTTCATGGGGCCCTCAGCTGCTGCCTTGACCGCTGCGTTGACTTCCTCAACGGTGACCTCGCGCTCAGCGGTGAAGGTCAGGTCGGTGATGGAGCCGGTGATGGTGGGAACGCGGACTGCGAAGCCGTCCAGCTTACCCTTCAGCTCGGGCAGAACCAGGCCAACAGCTGCTGCTGCACCGGTGGAGGTGGGGACCATGTTCACGGCTGCGGCGCGTGCACGGCGCAGGTCGCGGTGGGGTGCATCCTGCAGACGCTGGTCAGCGGTGTATGCGTGGATGGTGGTCATCAGACCCTGCTTGATGCCGAATGCGTCGTTCAGGACCTTAGCCATCGGAGCGAGGCAGTTGGTGGTGCAGGAAGCGTTGGAGACGATGTGGTGGTTAGCTGCATCGTACTGGTCGTCGTTCACGCCCATGACGAAGGTGCCGTCGATGTTCTTACCGGGAGCGGAGAGGATAACCTTCTTAGCGCCGGCCTCGAGGTGTGCCTTTGCCTTGGTGCCGTCGGTGAAGAAACCGGTGGACTCGAGGACCACGTCAACGCCCAGGTCCTTCCAGGGGAGGTTCTGGGGGTCGCGCTCGGCGAGGATCTTGATTTCCTTGCCGCCAACAACCAGTGCGCCTTCCTTGACCTCAACCTCTTCGCCGAAGCGACCCATGATCGAGTCGTACTTGAGCAGGTGTGCCAGGGTCTCAACGTCGGTGAGGTCGTTGATAGCGACGATCTCGAAGCCGACGCCTTCCTGCTGAGCTGCGCGGAAGAAGGTGCGGCCGATGCGGCCGAAGCCGTTGATTGCTACGCGTACAGTCACTGGAGTATCTCCTTGTCAGTGCGTTGGGTGGCGACCCGCCCAATTCGATGCCTTGTGGGCATTATGCTTACCGAATCATTCCGGGCTCTGTGGTGCCCGGCGCGTTCCGCCGTTGTTGGTAATAATCCTACCCTAGTTTGTGTGTGTTTTGGTGTGCTCATTCGAGAATTTTTTGTGAGTTACCCCATAAAATAGGCGAAAAACCCTTTGTTTTCTGTTGGTTTACGTGGTGTTCACCCCGAGAAAATGTTGCGATATAGTCTAAATAACAATAAATACACACGATGCCCATTCGCAGAAAAACCCCGCCGTATCAAGGCACGATGAGAGGGTGCAAACTACCCTTTCAACCGCTAATACACGACCATCGCAACCGCTCCCAACCCCGAATGGGCCGAAAGCACCGGGGGCAGAGAACTCACCAAAAACTCGGGTATGTTTAGCGCCACAGAACCCTCACCCGAGGCAGAATCGGTGGGCGCACCCGCGGAATGACTCAGCGAGCCCTCACCCAGCAGACGCTGCACCCGCTCGTACAGCTGCACCGCCTGCGCCGCATTACCCACGTGATGCACCGCGACCACCTCACCGGGCGTATCGCTACCCGGGGTCGCATCCGTCGAAGCGTCGAGAGCGGCGGCATGACGGTGCTCGCGGCAGGCCTGCACCGTCAGTTCCACGAGCCGATCCAGGGCGCGCGCGGCTGTACGGGGCCGCTCCACGTAGGTGAGCTTCCCCTGGGAAATCGTGCCAATGGGCTTAATCTGGAACATCTGCCCCACCATCGCCAGCGCCGGGGAAACACGACCCCCGCGGCGCAGCGCATCCAGGGTGGGAATGTAAAAGTACAGGGTCGCGCGCTCGCACACCCGCCGCACACACTCCACGACCCGCTCGGGGTTCGGGCCCTCCTCCAACAGATCAAGGGCGCGAAGCACCGCATACCCGTAGGCGCCGGCCACCGTGCGGCTATCCACCACGCTCACACCCTCGGCGCCCAGGCGGCTCAGGCGCGCGCCGGTACGCGCGGACTCCACCGTGCCCGAGAGCTCGCCGGAGAGGTGAACCGACACCACGTGCGTAAAGCCGCGCGACGCCAGCTCGTCGTACACGTCAGCAAACGCGCCAGGAGCCGGGCCGGAAGTGCTCACGGTCTGCCCCATGACGTGCGCCAGCATGATGGCTTCGTCCACCTCGGCGGCGCCGAGGCCCTGCAAGCTACGGTCCTCCGCACCGGGGGTGCGAATCGTAACGGGCATGGGCACCACGACAAAGTTCCCGCGAGCGCTCAGCCGCTCCACCAGCTCCGGATGCAGTGCCGCGGCGCTATCGGTAACCACGGCAATGCGATCCTTTGCGTTGTTCTCGTGCCCCATATTCCGGCCCTTCTTCCGGTTCGTCAGTGAATGATTCAGCGACAAAGCCTCTCCTAGCGTTTCCTGAACATTATGGCACTCATCACTACCGCAGTACAGCAAAGCCCCACCGTGCCTTTCGGAACGTTCCGCAGAACGAACCGAAAGGCACAGCGGGGCTTGCATATCGGCCAAAAGCCTAGATCACGATGTTCACGAGCTTCGGTGCGCGCACAATCACCTTGCGGATCTCGGCGTCACCAATCGAACGCTGAACGGCGGCATCGGCCAGGGCCAGCTCCTGAAGCTCCTGCTCGGAGATATCCTTGGCGACCTCCAGGCGAGCCTTCACCTTGCCCTTAATCTGGACGATGGCGGTAACGGTGTCGTCCACCAGCAGGGCCGGGTCAACCTCGGGGAAGCCCGCGGTCAGCACCGGGGTGTCGTGGCCAAGCACGTGCCACATGTCCTCGGCGGTGTACGGTGCGTACAGCGAGAGCAGGATGGCGATGGTCTCGGCGGCCTTGCGGACGGCCGGGTCGGCCGCGCCGGCACCGGAATCGATGGCCTTGCGGGTAGCGTTGACGAGCTCCATGGTCTTCGCAACAACCACGTTGAACTTGCCGCCCTCAATCAGGCCCTGCACCTCGTGCACGGTACGCGCAATCAGCTTCTGCAGCTCCAGGTCACCGGTGGTTGCGTCCACGCCGGATTCGCTGGTGACGTCCTGAGCCACGCGCCAGGCGCGAGCCAGGAACTTCTGCGAGCCGGCGGGGGAAACGTCGGCCCAGTCCACGTCATCCTCGGGCGGGGACGCGAAAATCATGGTGGTGCGGATTGCATCCACACCGAACTTATCGAGCTGCTCGCCCAGGTTCACGCCGTTACCCAGCGACTTGGACATTGCCTTGCCGCCGTTGAGCACCTGGCCCTGGTTCATGAGCGCCTTGAAGGGCTCATCGTGCTGAATCAGGCCCAGGTCGCGAACAACCTTGGTGAAGAAGCGCGCGTACAGCAGGTGCAGAATTGCGTGCTCCACGCCGCCCACGTACATGTCGACGGCACCCCACTCGCGCATGGCCTGCGGGTCGAAGGGAGCCTGGTCGTCATGCGGGGAAACGTAACGCAGGAAGTACCAGGAGGAGTCCACGAAGGTGTCCATGGTGTCCGAGTCACGGCGAGCCTGCTTGCCGCACTTCGGACAGGGCACGATAGCCCAGTCATCGGCGGCGGCCAGGGGCGACTGGCCCTTGGGAGCCAGCTGCTCACCACGCAGGTTATCGGGCAGCAGAACCGGCAGCTGATCCTCGGGAACGAGCACCTCGCCGCAGTCCTCACAGTGAATCACGGGGATGGGGGTACCCCAGAAGCGCTGGCGGGAGAGCAGCCAGTCGCGCAGGCGGTAGATAACCTTGCCCTCACCGGTGCCGGCGGCCTCCACCAGCTCGATGGCCTTGGCAATCGCCTCAGCCTTGGGCAGGCCGGTCAGCTCGCCAGAGTTCACGAGCACGCCGTCACCGGCGGTAGCAACACCGCTGGTGGCCGGATCCTCGGCGCCCTCAACATCCAGAACCTTCACGACGGGCAGGTCAAACTTCAGGGCGAAGTCCAGGTCGCGCTGGTCGTGCGCGGGCACGGCCATAATCGCACCGGTACCGTAGTCGGCCAGCACGTAGTCGGAAGCCCACACGGGCAGCTTCGCGCCGGTCAGCGGGTTAATCGCGTAGCGGCCGGTGAACACGCCGGTCTTCTCGCGCTCGGAGGACTGGCGATCGATATCGCTCAGCGCCTTAATGTCCTCGCGGTACTGTTCCAGGGCGGCCTTCTGCTCGGGTGCCACGATCTGCTCGGCGAACGCCGCATCCGCAGCGACCACGATGAAGGTGGCACCGTACAGGGTGTCGGGGCGGGTGGTGAACACGGTGAAGGATTCGGCGGCCTGATCCTCGGTGGCCTCAATCTCGAAGCGCACCTCGGCACCCTCGGAGCGGCCAATCCAGTTGCGCTGCATGAGCAGCACGCGGTCGGGCCACTTGCCCTCCAGCTGCTCCATGTCGTCCAGCAGCTGCTGGGCGTAGTCGGTGATCTTGAAGTACCACTGGTTCAGGGCCTTCTTGGTCACGGTGGTGCCGCAGCGCTCGCAGGCACCGTTGACGACCTGCTCATTAGCGAGCACGGTCTGGTCCTTGGGGCACCAGTTGACCATGGAGTCCTTGCGGTACGCCAGACCCTTCTTATAGAACTGCTCGAAGAACCACTGGGTCCACTTGTAGTACTCGGGGTCCGAGGTGTGCAGGCGGCGGCTCCAGTCAGCGGCAATGGCGTAACGCTTGAACGACTCGGCCTGGGTGTCGATGTTCTTGTACGTCCACTCCTTGGGGTGAGTGTCGTTCTTAATGGCTGCGTTCTCTGCCGGCAGGCCGAAGGAGTCCCAGCCAATCGGGTGCAGAACGTCGTAGCCGCACTGCTTGTAGTAGCGGGCATTCATGTCACCAATGGCGAATGCCTCCGCGTGACCCATGTGCAGGTCACCGGAGGGGTAGGGGAACATATCCAGAACATACTTGCGGCCCTTGGGTGCGTGACCGGTGGGCTGGAAAACCTTCGTTTCGTCCCAGTAGGGGCGCCACTTGGCTTCCATAGCGCGGAAGTCGTACGCATTCTCGGTGCGTTCGGTCTCTACCTGAGCAGACACAGCGATTCCTTAAAGACGGTTGATCAAAACTTAACCCTCCAAGTGTAACGCGAAAGCGGCGACGGGATGGATCCGGGCCCGCACTGATTAGTCCGTGGACGAGCCGAGGATGCGCGAGGGTCTCGGCACACACCACCCTCCAGGGGCTTTTCAGGCTTCTCGCCTAAAATTAGGGGTGGGACTCTCCCCTCCCCGCACCCGACCCCGTGAAAGGTACCCATGACCTCCACCGTTCCCTCGAACTCCCCCAGCGCCTCGGTTCTCGAGGGCGTACCCGGCCCGCTCATCCCCGGCACCGGTCACGAGGCGCGCATCGGCGCGGATGCGCAGGCGGTCACGACCCGCTACTGGCAGTACGGCGAGGGCATGGGCTCCGGAAGCTTCCCCGAGGGGTGCTACCCCGTGCTACTCGTGCACGGTTTCCGCGGTGACCACCACGGCCTCGAAATCATCGCGAACTACCTGCTGAAGCTCATCCCGAACGTCAGCATCATCAGCCCCGACCTGCCCGGCTTCGGCCGCTCCGGTGACCTGCCCGAAAGCGCCCCGGGCGAGGACAGCATCGACGCGTACGTGGCCTGGTTGCAGGATTTTGTGGAGCACACCAACCCGCTCGGACTGCCGCTGCACGTGGTCGGCCACTCTTTCGGCTCCATCGTCACCAGCGCCTTCGCCGCCGCACACCCGAACTCACTCGCGCTACTCTCGCTTATCAACCCCATCAGCGAACCCGCCCTGGAGGGGCGTCAGCGCGTCACCTCACGCCTGGCCTCGCTCTACTACCGCGCCGGCGCGGCGCTACCCGAAAAGATTGGCTACCCGCTGCTGCGTTCCCAGCTGATCACCCGCCTCTCCAGCGAGGTCATGATGCGCACCAAAGATAGGGCGATGCGCCGCTTCATCAACGGCCAGCACGCCGCCTACTTCGGCTCCTTCGGCTCGCGCCGCGGGGTGCTCAGCGCCTACGAGGCGTCCATTGCACACACCGCCGCCGAGTACGCCGCCGCAATCCGAGTTCCGGTGCAGATGCTCGTCGCCGAAGACGACGACCTGGGCACCCCCGAAACGGCCCGCGCCATGTACGCGACGCTCACCTCCCGCGACCTGCCCGACTCTACGACCGGCGCCCGCGAGCGCCTGGACATGATCCCCGAAGTCGGGCACCTCATCCACTACGAAACCCCTCGCCGCGCCGCGGAACTCATCGCCGATTTCGCCGCCGACCACTCAGGGAACGAGAAGTAAGGAACCAACATGAAACTCATGGTTGACGCCCGATACACCCGTATCGGCTTCCACGACGGCATCAGCCGCTACACCGCCTCTCTGCTGGACGCGCTCAAGACCCTCATCGACTCCGGCGACGAGGCCGCCGCCGACCTCGACCTCACCATGATTATTAGCGATGAGCGTCAGCTGGACATGCTGCCCGACCTGCCGCACGTGAAAATCTGCTCGCCCACCGGCCCGCTCGAGCCGACCGCCGCGCTGCAGCTGAACAAGTACGCGCCGGATGTGGTGTTCTCCCCCATGCAGACCATCGGCTCCACCGGACGCAAGTTCAAGCTGATTCTCACCCTGCACGACCTGATCTACTATTCGCACCCGACCCCGCCCGGGTTCCTGCCCGCGCCGGTGCGCGTGGGTTGGCGGCTCTTCCACAAGACCTACACCCCGCAGCGTTTTCTGCTCAATCACGGCGACGCGGTCGTGACGGTTTCTGAGTCGACCGCCTCGCTGATTCGTGAGCACGAGCTGACCACCAAGCCGCTGTTCGTGGTGCCCAACGCCCCGCAGCCCGGCAGCGTGGTCTCGCGCCAGACCGCCCTGGAGCGCGCCACCACCCGCGAAGAGCAGCCCGTCAAGCACCTGGTATACATGGGGTCATTCATGCCGTACAAGAACGTGGAAACCCTGCTGCTGGCGATGCGTTCCCTGCCGGATTACCGCCTGCACCTGCTGTCGAAGATGCCGCCGCAGCGCCTGGTGCAGCTCACCGACGAGCGCCTTATCGGTGAGAACGTGGAGGTGCACAACGGCGTGAGCGATGAGGAGTACCAGCAGCTGCTCCGCCGGGCGCACGCCCTGGTGACTGCCTCCCGCGAGGAGGGTTACGGCCTGCCCGTGGTCGAGGCTCAGGCTGCCGGTTGCCCCGCTGTGATTAGTGACATCCCGATTTTCCGTGAGATTGCGCCGCACGCCGTGTTCGCACCGGTGGACGGTGCCCCGGAGGCGCACACCGCCGACTGGGTCAAGGCAATCCGTTCCCTGGAGGATCCGGCCGTGCGCGAGCGCGTCATTATTGATGGCCTGTCGGATGTGCGCCGCTACTCCTGGCGCGACTCGGCGCTCAAGCTGCTGAAGGTCGTGCGCGGGCTCTAAAGCGTGCGCGGTTTATACGACGCGGCGCTAAATTACGGTGTTAGGCGCAGAAATGTCGCCGCACTCCCCCGGTTCTCGGGAGGGTGCGGCGGCATTCTCATATTTGGTTTGTGGTTGCCGGGTGACCCGTGCCCTAATACGGGGGCGGCGAGGCTACACCTTCCGGAAGCGCCCTCAGGGTGCCCGAGCTCTGCGAGGGCGGGTTCCCTGCGTAGGCGCGGAGGAAGTGTGTAGCGAACCGCTCCGAAATCAAACCACGGAAACCCGCTAGACCGCGGTAAAGCTACCGGTGCGGGCCTCTTCTTTTGCCACCAAATCGTTGACGTGGGTGTAGGCGTAAATAATCTTCGCGTCATCCAGCTCAGCGAAACGCGCCAGGTAGCGGCAGACCGCACCGCGCTGGGCCATCGTCATGGCCGAAAGCAGTTCGGGGTTGGGGTGGGTGATACCGTTGCTACGCTCGGGAGCGGAATCGCCGAATCCGGGTTCGTAATCGTATGCCGGGCTCATCGTCGAGGGCCTTTCGTCAGGGCGTCGCTACAGTGCAAACGCCACGCGGAGTAACACGGCGAATAGGTTCGCAGCGATAACCGGATGCCTCTTCGCGGTGGTGGTTGTGATACCTCTAAAGTACCCAAGAGCCAATCAATGTTCAAGAACCGCTAGGGAACAACCTCATAATGGACACGTCCGCGGTTGTCAGGCGGAAATCAGGGGGCATAATGGCGGCAGACGACCGCCGGTTTTTCCCCACCGTTTGAGTCCACCGTTAGAAGCTTAAAAAGAAATGCCGCCGCACTCGTCAAGAGTGCAACAGCATTTCCTAAAGCTCTAATGATGCAGGCTACGCCACGCTTGCGCAGAGGCCGCGCTCGGCGTCCCTACGGGCCAGCTCATAGGCGTGGCCGTACGCGTAGAAAATCTTTGCGTCGTCCAGCTCCGCGAAACGCGCCAGGTAGCGGTAAACAGCTCCTCGTTCCGCAACGGTCATATCGGCAAGCAAAACGGGGTCAGGGTGCATGACGCCGTTATTGTGTACAGAAGCAGACCCGCCGCATGCAGGTTCGTATGCGGGGGTGATCATAGTCTGAGTCACCAGTATTCATCTTTCGTTGGTGCGCACGGTTGTGAGGCGTACGCGAAGTTGAGTGATAGATACCGCCGATACCCTCTCGACAAGCGCCGAAAAAGTGCCCGCGGTGCCGAATATATTACCGTGAATACGACGGCTAAACCAGTTGGGACCTCAAAGATTCAGCTATGAGCCATTAGATGCACATTGGTGCACGGATTGTGGGGGTAGCCCCAACGCGGCGCTACCCTAACCCGCATCGGGCCGAGGCGCGCTCGCCTCATCGACGACTCCCCCGGCGACGCTCTCTCGCGCCAGAGTGCGATCAATCTTCGTCACCATGAACCGTTGGAACCGACGCTGAGTCGCAGGAGACAGCACCACCACGAGCAGCACCTCCACCGCGAACAGAATCGCCAGCAAAGCGAGGCCGCCGCCGGGCGAATCCACCTGCTCACGCAGGTACCGGGCCGCGGCCACCGCCCACTCAAACCCCGCGGAGTCCAGGACCGGCACATCCAGCCCGGCCTGCGCCGAAACGTGCAGAAGCGACGCCGCATTCAGCAGCAGCACAAACAGCGCGGTCAACCCCGCATACAGGCCGTAGTGCACCGCACGCGCAACCCTTTTAGCTCGGGCAAAGGCACGGTTGAGCTCGGCGCCGATATCGTTCACGCCCTCCAGCAGGTGCGTGTCGGCCGGTAGAACGTGCGGCAGCAAACGGCGCGACAGCATGAGCGGAACCGGTGAACTGGCGTCAAAATACTGCATGTGGCTACTCACCGAAGGCCCCGGCAGGGTCGCGAAGGTAACCTTCACATCGGTCGGCTGCGTAATGTTCGAACGCCCGATGCTATCGCCGCGCGCCGCAATCTCACAGTGATCCGCCACGTTCATCTCGTGCAGCGAGGGCGCATAGGCGCGCACGAACAGGTGACAGCAGCTACGCACCGATACGACTATCGCCAGCATCACGACGCACCAGAACGCCACGCCCAATGCGGTGGGCGCAGGAACCCTCGCTTCACCGCTCAGGTAGGCAAGCACCAGCATGAGGGAGGTAAACATCATGAATACCCCGTTCACAAAGAGCGTCGGGATAAGCCACTTAATCAGGGAACGTGTGCCGTAGACATTCCAGAGGGCAGGGATCGCCCCCGTCTCCTGCGCAATGCGGCCCCGGCCCTTCAGCGCCGAGAGCACGGCGAAGACAACCGTGGCCGCGCCCAGCGTCAACGGAATCAGCATCATGTGGCGCAGCAGTGATGCGTAGGGGCCAACCAGAAGCAGGGCCTCCTGAACCCAGGCGAACCCAGCTACCGCTCCGAGGGCCAGCAGGGTCAGGCGGTTGCGGAACCCGCCGGAGCTATCGAGCGGAGCGGGAACGTCGTTGCGGTCACTGGCGATGATACTGATCGGCACCACACCGTTACCCAGCCCGTAGAAGAAACGCAGGGGTTTCTTTCCGGCCTTCGCACGGCGACGCAGCAGCTCATACCCCAGGTACCCGCCCTGCGAATGGGCAATAATACCCGGGGCATCACTACGGGCCGCCAGCAGATCCAGCTGACGGTCCAAACGCGCGTAGATGCGCTCCAAATCCCGAGACTCAGGGCTGGTCGCCGTCTGAATCAGCTGCGTGGGAATCGCCTTCACCAGCGCCCACAGCTCGCGGGCACGGCGAGCCAAAGCCCAACCCAAAATACCCAGGCTGAGCACGGCCACCAGCGCCGTCAGCAGACCGCGGCTCGTGCTCAGGGAAGCAACAAAGGCGTCGCGCATCGTCACGATCGTCACCACCGCCAGTACAAGCCACCCGGCCACGTTCACAAAACGCGCTACCGACCGGAGCAGCTGCCCGGCGCGATCGGTCCAGGTTCGGCCCGGACGCTCGTAGTAGAGACAGAACATGAGGAAAAGCGGCAGCACCGAGACCAGCCAGGGCAGGTGATCTCTGAGGGGACGATAGTGCTTCGGGCGCCAGAACCCCTCCTGAAGGAGGATGCTGCGACGCACCACCGAACGCTCCGGATGTTCCGGACGGCTCGAATGCGAGGCGCTGAGGCGCTCCTGCAGGCGTCGTTCCTGAGCGCGCAGCCCCTCCGAGATACGCGCCTGCAACGACGAGGCGCTCGGCTCGTCGACGGCTTCCCGGTCCTCCGGGGACTCGGGTACTTCGGTAGATTCGGAAACTTCGAGAGTTTCGGGGGTTTCTGGAGCCTCGGGGGCCTGCACGTACTCCAGCGTGAGCGCGTAGCTCAGCTCGCGGTGCTCGCTATGCGGGGTCACCTCCCCCGATGGCGGCTGAGTATCGCCGTCGGGGATGAGCGTGACGCTCCCCCGGGTCGCCTCCTCGGGGCTGTCCGCGGCATCGGAACCGGTATCGGATGCGGTCGCGCTCGCCATCGTGGCCAGCGTCTTCAGGCTGTGCGCCACCGGCTTGCCGAAGTAGTCCAGGGTCTCACCGAAGTTCTGGTACCCGATGCCGTGAATCAGCAGAACCGCGGCGTCGTGCCGGCGCCCCGTACTGTGCAGGGTGCTCTCGGGGTGCCGGGAAGCATACCCCAGCAGGGTCCGCTGCTCGTCCGAGGGCAGGGAACTGCCCTTCACCAATTGGCGATCCACGACGCCCCCTTTCTGCACTGTACCTCTGCGTTTTCTGCAGATAAATCCGCAAGACTGTGGGTTTTAAAGCACGTCCAAGCCGTCACAACGCACCTGGACGGGCCGCTCCCCCACGGTTTTCTTGAGGGCGGCCATCGTGGCGCGCGTGGCGCGTAACTCGTGCGTCACCTGCTGGGCAATACCGTAGGAGAAGAAGATCAGGGCGCGCCAATCCCCGCGCACCGGGGATTCCTCCGGATCATTCTCCAGGGTTTCGGACCAGGCGAGATAGCCGTGGTCCAGCGGAACCGGACCGACCACCCGCGATTGCTCGCGCACAGACTCGGGTAGGGCCGAAGAACCCAGGAAGATTTCCATAAAGGAGCGCACGTCAGCCTCCGCGCCGGTTACCGCGGCCGTGCGCACCGCCGGAGGCAAGCCCGTCTGGGAACGCTCCTCCAGCTCCTCACGAGCGAACCAGGCCGGATCCCAGCGGATGAGGGCCTGCTCCACGGGCGAGGGCGAGGCGGTCGTCACTACGGTCCCCTCCAGCGCCGCCGGACGCACCAGGGCCGCCGCGTTAAGCCAACGACGCAGGGCGGCCTCGGGGGCGCGCAGAGAATCGAAGTAGAGCATCTTATCGGCGTCCAGAAGCAGGGCCGCCGCGTAACCACCGAAAGCCACGGGCTCAGCCCCGGGAGTCGCCACGACCAGGGCCGGTTCCGGGCCGACCGTCGCGCGCACGTGATCGCCCGAGGAGGAAATCACCGGAACGTTCGGGAAGGCCCGGCCCAGCTCCTCGGCCGTGCGCATCGCTCCCACCGTCGAGGAACGCCAGCGGTTAAACCCACATTCGGGGCACCGCCACTGCTGGGCCAGATGGCCGCACCACGCACAGGAGGGCACCGAGGAACCGGAAGCCAACGAAAGCGGGCCGCTGCACACGGTGCATCGGGCTGGCATGCGGCACCGCGCGCACGAGAACGAGGGCACGTAACCACTGCGGGCCACCTGCACGAGCACCGGGCCTCGGGACAGGGCGCGGCGGGCGTGCTCGAAGGCAAGGTGCGGGATGCGCGCCACAGCAGCCAGCGGGTCGCGAGCCAGCTCGTACTCCGAACCGGTCGAGAAGATGCGCGGCGAATACTCACGCACGAGCGAGCGAGGAGCCCGCAGGTAGGTGGCCCAGCGGGTGCGTACCAGGCGTGCCGCCTCGCTACTCATCGTGAACCCTGCGAAGAGCGCCGCGGCGTTCTCCGCTGAGGCGCGCAACAGTAGCACGTCGCGGGCGTGGCAATAGGGGGCGCGCTGTTCGAGCAGCGACGAGTCGCCGTCGTCCCAGCAGACGACCAGGCCCAGGTTAGCGACCGGGGCGTAGGCGGCCGCGCGGGTTCCGATGACGACGGGCACGCGACCCAGGCGGGCCTTGAGGAACCCGTGGTAGCGCGCGTGCGGGCCCGAATCGGCGCTCAGGCGTGCGTAGGAATCGGTGGGAAGCACCCGCGCGAGGGCGCTCTCCAGCAGGTCGAGGCTCTTGGCGGTGGGAACCACGGCGATGGCGCCCCGCCCGGAGGTTGCCGCGGTGGCCAGGGCCACGGCGAGCACATCGGCCCAGGTGTGTTCCAGGTGGCCGGGAAGCACGGTCATGACGGCGCGGCTCGCGACGCCGGCGGCCACGTCCTCGATAAATTCGGGGCCGTTTTCGTAATCGGAGAAGACCGCGGCGGCATCGGGTGCGTCCTCCAGCGGGGCGGGAGGCTCAAGGGTGAAGGGCGCGGGTGCGCCGGGGGTAGCGAGCCAGGCGTAGGGGTCGGTCTCAGTACTATTTCCGCCGGTCAAAGAGTTTTTAGCCAATTCACCCTCAGCCTGAACCTGAGATTCGCAACCCTCACCTTCAATCGAAGGGTTACCGGCAGATTCGCCCTCAACCGGAGCTTGAGGTCCCACCTGGGAAGGCTCGTAACCCGGCAGGAACGGAGCGTACTTCTTATCCAGGGCGGCCACGCGCGGAGGAACCGCCAGGCGCAACACGTTCGCCACCGTGGAGGCGTAGCGATCGGCCAGCGCTTCCGCCACGCTGAAAATCTCGGGCGCCACCACCGGCACACGCGAGAGCACCCCCTTGAGCGGGGCAAGCGAGGACCGCGTCCAATCGGTCGTGGCCGCGCGCTCCTCAATGTAACCGCTCATCTCGTGCCCGTTGAACATGACGCGCACGCGGGCGCCGGGCACCGCATCCTCGCTCATCTCGGCGGGCACGCGATAGTCGAAGGTGCGGTCCACCTGCGGCAGGGTGCTATCCACACGCACGCGCGCCACGGGGTTCACCACGCCGCTGGCCCGCAACTCGGCGGCCACGCTGACCGGCTCGGGCGTCGCGGGAATCAGGGCATCACGAAGAGCAGGAAATCCCTGCAACAGGTCAAGCTGTTGCAGGGATTCCTGCTGGGTACCCGCGGGTACCTTCGGTTCATCAGAACGGTTCTGACTCACGCGCGCTATCGTGCTCTCGTTCGCTGAATTCGTTCTAGGAGGAGGACACTGCCGAGCGCAGTGCATCCACGCGGTTGAGGCGCTCCCAGGTGAACTCCGGCTCGGTGCGGCCAAAGTGACCGTGAGCCGCGGTCTTGCGGTAGATGGGGCGGCGCAGGTCCAAATCGTTAATGATGGCCAGCGGGCGCAGGTCAAAGACCTCGCGCACGGCGCGCTCAATCTTCAGCGGGTCAACCTTCTCGGTGCCGAAGGTCTCGATGTACAGGCCAACGGGTGCTGCCTGGCCGATGGCGTACGCCACCTGAACCTCGGCGCGATCGGCGAGGCCGGCGCCCACGATGTTCTTGGCGACCCAGCGCATAGCGTAGGCTGCGGAACGGTCCACCTTCGAGGGGTCCTTACCGGAGAACGCACCGCCACCGTGGCGTGCGGAACCGCCGTAGGTGTCAACGATGATCTTGCGGCCGGTCAGGCCAGCGTCACCGACGGGGCCACCCTGCACGAAGCGGCCGGCGGGGTTGACGATGAACTTGGTGTTGGAGGAATCCAGGTCCACGGAGCTGAGCACGGGGGCAATCACATGCTTCTCAATATCGGCGCGCAGGTCGGCCAGATCGTAGCTGGCGGTGTGCTGGCTCGAAACAACCACGGTATCAACGGATACGGGCACGTTGTTCGAGTCGTAGCCGAGGGTCACCTGGGTCTTGCCGTCGGGGCGCAGATCGGTCAGTAGGCCGTCCTTGCGCACCTTGGTCAGGCGCTCGGAGAGGCGGTGTGCCAGCCAGATGGGGGCGGGCATCAGCACGTTGGTCTCGTTCGATGCGTAACCGAACATGATGCCCTGGTCGCCCGCGCCCTGGCGGTCGTAATCGTCGGCGGCGATGCCCTGACGAACCTCGAGGGACTCGTACACGCCGGCGTTAATGTCCGGGGACTGCTCGCCGATGGAGACGGAGACGCCGCAGAACTCGCCGTCGAAACCGCGGGTCGAGGAATCGTAACCGATATCGAGGATGGTCTCACGCACGATGGAGGGAATCTCGACGTAGCTGGAGGTGGTTACCTCACCGGCGACGTGCACCTGGCCGGTGGTCACCATGGTCTCCACAGCAACGTTCGCTGCGGGATCCTGGGCGATAATGCCGTCCAGGATTGCGTCGGAAATCTGGTCACAAATTTTGTCGGGATGGCCTTCAGTCACCGATTCGCTGGTGAATAGGCGTAGATGGTTAGTACTCACGGTTTCCACTCTACTGGTTGAGGGCACGCAAAGGTAGCGCGCTCGTAATGATGACGGTTTCCTTCAATTATGACACGTTTATGACGGCCGATTACGGGCCCCATTCGCGGGTTCACGCCCCGGTCCTCGCACGCCGGTCACGCGCAGCCCGCACGCGAGAGGCCCACCGGCGGGGCCCAATCGGTGCGCTAAGCCAGCGCCGCCAGAATCTTCTGCGCAAGCGCCGGGCCGATGCCGGGCACCTGTGTCAGCTCCTCCTCGGTGGCCTGCTTAATCTGCGCCACCGAACCAAAATGCTTCACGAGCGCGGCGCGCTTAACCTCGCCCAGGCCGGGTATCTCGTCCAGAGCCGAGGCGACCATGGCCTTGCCGCGCTTGGAGCGGTGGAAGGTGATGGCGAAGCGGTGCGCCTCATCGCGGATGCGCTGCACCAGGTACAGCGCCTCTGAGGTGCGCGGGAGCACGACCGGGTAGTCGTCATCCGGCAGCCACAGCTCCTCCAGGCGCTTGGCGATTCCGGCCACGTACACATCGGTAATACCCAAATCGCTCAGAGCGGCGGATGCGGCGGCCACCTGGGGCGGGCCGCCGTCCACGAGCACGAGGTTCGGCGGGTAGGCAAAGGTCTGAGGCTCGGGGGTGGAGGCATCAATCTCCCCGGAGCGCGTGGGCGCCTCGGCGCGCTCGGCCTGCTGGGCCAGGTGCCGCTTGAAGCGGCGGGTGATGACGTCGTACATACTGGCGGTATCGTCGCGGGCGGCGTCCCCGGTGATGCTGTAGGTGCGGTAGGCCTTCTTGGCGGGCATACCGTCTTCGAAGACCACCATGGAGGCGACCACGTTCGTACCCTGCACGTGCGAAATGTCGTAACATTCGATGCGCAGCAGCGGGTCGGGAAGCTCAAGGGCCGTCTGCAGCTCCACGAGGGAGGCGCTGCGGGTGGTGAGGTCACCGGCGCGCCGGCTCTTGTGTAGGGTGAGGGCCTGGCGGGCGTTTTCGGTGACGGTCTTCATGAGTTCGGCCTTGTCGCCGCGCTGCGGAACGGCGATTTCCACGGGGCCGCCACGCACCTCCGAAAGCCAGGATGCCAGCTGTTCCTTGTTCTCGGGCTCCACCGGCACGAGCACGGAGCGCGGAATATCGTAGCTGTTCAGGCTTTCGGTGCCGCTACCCTTCTGGGCGGCCAGGCTGACCGCGATATCGCTGTACACGCGGGTGAGCAGCTGCTCGATGAGCTGCGCGTCGGTGCTGTCGTCCACCTTTTCCACGATCCAGCCGCGCTGGCCTCGGATTCGGCCGCCGCGCACGAAGAACACCTGAACGGATGCCTCGAGGTCATCCTCGACGTAGGCGAAGAGGTCGGCATCCACGGTCGAGCCGAGCACCACGGCGTTTCGCTCGAAAGCCTTGGTGAGTGCCGCAATGTCGTCGCGGAGCACTGCGGCGCGTTCAAAGTCCATCTGGGCGGCGGCTTCCTTCATCTCCTTGGTCAGCCGCTCGATGTACTTCTCGGCGCCTCCACCCATGAAGCGGGTCAGGCCGCGGGCCAGTTCGCGGTGGTCTTCGGCGCTGATTTTGCCCACGCAGGGCGCCGAGCATTTGTCGATGTAGCCGAGTAGGCAGGGGCGTCCGCTGTTCTTGGCACGCTGGAACACGCCGTTCGTGCAGGTGCGCACCGGGAAGACGGTCAGCAGGGCATCCAGAGTTTCACGGATGGCCCACACCTGCGAGTACGGGCCAAAGTAGCGCACGCCCTTGCGGCGCTCACCGCGGGTGACCATAGCGCGCGGGTACACGTCGTTGACGGTCACGGCCAGGTACGGGTAGGACTTATCGTCGCGGAAGGCGATGTTGAAGCGCGGCGCGTACTCCTTAATCCAGGTGTACTCCAGGTGCAGGGACTCCATCTCGCTGGCCACCACGGTCCACTCGACGCTGGCGGCGGTGTGCACCATCGCGTAGGTCTTGGGTCGCAGCGTCTCGGGCGAGGCGAAGTAGCTGTTGAGGCGGTTGCGCAGATTCTTGGCCTTGCCCACGTAAATGACGCGTCCGTCGGCGTCACGGAACCGGTAGACGCCCGGGTCGGTGGGAATTTCTCCGGGGGCCGGACGGTAGCTGGAGGGCTCTGCCATGGGTGCTTTCTCCTCGGGCGCGGGCGGACATACGACAAACCGCGCATCCTACGCCGACCCCGCGTGCGGGGCCGTGCGTGGATGCGCGGTTAAAGTCTACGCGGTGCGCGCCGGAAGAAGGCTTAGCCGGCGTCGCGTGCGGCTGAGGGCGAAACGTTGTACTCGTTCTTTCGCGCCTGGCCGGACAGCTGGGCGATCTCATCCATAATCGTGTCGGTGGTGGCGCGGCGCTGCTTGCCGCTCATCTTCTCGCCGGTCTTCTCAAAGTAGAGCGGCTTGCCCACGCGAATCGTGAAGCGGCGCGGGTAAATCATGTTCGAGCCGGGCTTCTGCAGGCGGTCGGTGCCGATCAGGCCGACGGGCACGACGGGCGCACCGGTCATGTGTGCCAGCCAGGCCACACCGATCTTGCCGCGGTAGAGGTAGCCGTCGCGGGAGCGGGTGCCCTCGGGGTAGATACCGAAGACCTTGCCCTCGTTCAGCTTCTCCAGGGCGATATCGAGGGCCTTGAGCGATTCGGAACGGTCGGAGCGGTTCACGGGGATGATGTCCACGGCTTCGAAGAAGGCTTTCATCATCTTGCCGCGCGGGCCGGGGGTGTTCACGTATTCGGCCTTGGCGAGGAACGCCACGCGGCGGGGCATCATGGCGGAAATAATGATGGAGTCCAGGAAGGAGAGGTGGTTGGAGGCGACAATCACCGGGCCGGTGGCGGGGAAGTTCTCGAGACCGGTCACGCGGGCGCGGAAAACGGTGCGCAGAATTCCGGTGACTGCTTTCTGGGATGCCTGATAAATCTTCATGTGAACTCCTGGAGGCTGTACCGACGGTGGACGACGGGCCGGCGGTGGGGTGCGCGGTGTAGAAGGAGGCTACTCCCCCGCTGCGCGTATGTACCGTGTTAGTTAAGGGACGCTGGCGTCCGTTACCGATTTCATTATTCCATACCCCGGGCCGCTCGTAGCTCCGTTCCTCTCGGGTTTATCGGGGGCCGGTCGAACGGGGTTCAGGAGGGTTACTTCGGCGGCGCTTTGCGGCGGGTGCATCGGGCTTTTGCGGGAATAATGCGTTTACCGCCGGTTGATATGTAAGGTTGCGGCGTGTAAGCCTTTCCTTTGTTTTTGCCGCGAAGTGAATTTTGGTAGGGTAGAGGTAGGGTAGACACGAGGAACAACAACGGAATGTACGGGCACTGTCGCCCCGGGAGCATCCTCCCCGAGTGACCTCAGCGTCACATTGAGACACCTCGTCACCAAAGTTTTATAAATGCGCATTTAATATGCAAAAATAGGGTAAGGGTGGGCTGTCGCACCTCCCTCTCCGGACGATTCGCTACCCAGTGAGCCGCCCTCCAGCGGATGTGCGTCGGTCCCATTCGAACCGCAAATCCACGCACACTGGAGACATATCACTATGGCTACAAAACCCGTCTCGCGTGCTGAGGCAGCTAAGATTGCCCGCCGCACAGACACGGTCGGTGCCTATGCCGGTAAGGGCTGGGTACAGGCTGTTGCGTTTGTGATGCTCCTGGGCTTCACCATCATGGCAGTCCTCGCAATGCGCACTTACGCACTCTCCATGCCGATGCCCGACAAGATTGTCGGCAACGACGGCAAAGTAATCGCAACCCAGGAACAGATCCTGCATGGTCAGGAACTCTTCCAGGCACGCGGCCTGCAGCAGTACGGAACCGTCCTCGGCCACGGTGCCTACCTCGGCCCCGACTACACTGCAGAGTACCTGCGCCTGACCACCGATGCCGCCATCAAGGAGTATCGTGAGCAGGGCAAGCAGGACCCCCGCGAACTCGTCAAGAACGAGTGGCGCAAGGAGAACAAGTACGATGAGCAGACCAAGACCCTGACCTGGTCCGCTGGTCAGACCAAGGGCTTCCAGCTCATGCTCAAGCACTACAGCGACACCCTGATGAAGGGTGACACCTCGCAGGGCCTGTTCCCCGACGCCATTAAGAACGACGAAGAACTGCACGACCTCGTCGCCTTCTTCGGTTGGACCGCATGGGCCTCGGCGGCAGACCGCCCCGATCAGCCCTACTCCTACACCAACAACTGGCCCTCCGAGCCGAACGTTGACAACAAGCCCACCGCAGACCTCATGGTCTGGTCGGCGCTGTCCCTGATTACCCTCATCGGTGGTACGGGTCTGATGTTCGCCATCTACGGCCGCTGGTCCCGTTCCATCGGTTGGCACGCTGAAGAGGCACCCGTCCTCGACTTCCGCCAGCCCGACGAAGTTCGCCTGACCCCCTCGCAGAAGGCAGCCTGCCTGCTCTTCGCAACCATCCTGGTGCTCTTCCTCCTGCAGGCTCTGGTGGGTGCACTCACCGAGCACTACCGTGAAGAACTCACCGGCTTCTTCGGAATCGATATGGGCCAGCTGCTGCCCTACACGGTATCCCGAACCTGGCACCTGCAGCTCTCCCTCTTCTGGACCGCAGGCGCGTTCCTGGCGGGCGGTATCTTCATCGCCCCGCTGATTACCCGCCGCGAACCCAAGAAGCAGGGTCTGCTGACCTACGTCCTCATCGGTGCCGTGGTCTTCGTGGTGCTCGGCTCGCTGCTGAACGAATGGTTCTCGCAGAAGGGTCTGGTCCCCACCAACTCCATCTTCTCGCAGCAGTGGGAGTTCCTGGACCTGCCGCGATTCTTCCAGATTCTGCTCATCGTGGGCATGTTCATCTGGATCGTGATCGTCGCACGAACCCTCACCGCCCGTCTGAAGGGCTCGAAGAAGACCTCCCTCCCCTGGCTGTTCCTGTTCTCGGGCCTGGCCATCCCCATGTTCTACGCGGTCGGCCTGCTCGCCGGCCAGCGCACTCACGTGTCGGTCGCCGAGTTCTGGCGCTTCTGGGTGGTTCACCTCTGGGTGGAGGACTTCCTCGAGCTGTTCACCACCGTGATGGTGGCGTACATCTTCGTGCTGCTCGGCGTTGTCCGCGAGCGCATCGCTATCTCCATCATCATGATGGACGCCGTGCTCTACTCCGTCGGTGGCGTGGTCGGTACCCTGCACCACACCTACTTCGTCGGTACCCCCTCCGAGCAGATGGCATTCGGTGCGTTCTTCTCCGCAGCTGAGGTTATCCCGCTGACCTTCCTGACCGTTGAGGCATGGGGCTTCATGCAGCTGGGTGCTCGCCAGTACTCCAACCGCACCAAGCCCTTCCCGCACCGCTGGGCCGTGATGTTCCTGATCGCCGTGGGCTTCTGGAACTTCCTCGGTGCAGGCGTGTTCGGCTTCCTCATCAACCTGCCGATCGTGTCCTACTTCGAAATCGGTACCGCACTGACCGCAAACCACGCACACGCCTCCATGATGGGTGTGTACGGTATGCTCGCAATCGCGTTCGCGGTCTTCGGTCTGCGTTACCTGGTTCCCGAGAACAAGTGGCCTGAAAAGGGCCTGAAGTTCTCCTTCTGGACCCTGAACATCGGTCTGCTGTGGATGTCCTTCATCTCGCTGCTGCCGCTGGGTATCGCTCAGCTGTACAAGTCCGTTGGTGAAGGCTACTACGAGGCTCGTTCCTTCGCGTTCATCCACGACGGCGCTTCCGCCGTGATGGGTTGGATGCGTATGCCCGGTGACGTCATCTTCCTGGTCGGCATCTTCCCGCTGATCAAGCTGGCTTGGCTGGGTATCAAGGAGATTTTCTCCAAGAACTCCAAGGAGACCGTCCTCGAGTTGCCCGAGCCCCCGCTGTACGAGGTGGTTGACGACGCTCGTATCGCCGAGTTCGCCGGTGCCAAGGCTGCTGAGGAGCTGCCCGAGCAGACCAGCCCCTACCGTAGCGATCGTCGAGGCTAACCATGCCTGAGCAGATTGCTGGAGTATCTTTCTTCGTGTGGCTGGCCTGCGTGTACGCGCTCGGCCTGGTCGCCGTGGGGTGGTGCTTCGATATTCTCGCTAAGCGCACCAGCCAGCGTGTCGTGGCGGCGCGAACCTTCGGGTTCACCTACCACGAAGAGAGCGATGCGTGGCTCTGCCCCGAAGACCAGTGGCTGTGGGCCACGGCCTTCGACTCGGACAACCGCGTTATGCGCTACCGCGCTAAGCCCAGCGTGTGCAACACCTGCCCGATTAAGGACAGCTGCACCGTCTCGGCAAACGGCCGCGAACTCACCCGCGAGGTGGACGAGTGGCCCTACTCCGAGTCGGGACGATTCCACCGCGGCCTGGCCGTGGCGGTCTCCCTGCTGGGCGTTGTGGTCATGATTGGTGCGGCCATCGTGTGGCACTCTCCCCTGGAGCTTCTGGTGGAGGCAGCCGCAGTGGTGGTCGTCCTATCGCTGACCTACCCGCTGGCGATTAAGCTCATGCGTTCCCCCGCCAACTTCGAGGGCGACCCGAAGCATATTCACGCATCCACCGCCGAAGAGTCGGTGAACGTGAAGATGGATCGCTTCGCCGCGAAGTGGGGTGGCGTCTCGAACGAGCGTAAGCGCCGTACCGAGCAGGCCCGCAAGCAGATGATTGCGGATGCATCCCTGCCGGTTCGCACCTCGGTCCTCGACCCGGATCGCCCCGCCTGGAGCGGTACCGGTGCCTCGGTTAAGCGACTGCACAAGACCACGAACGAGGTCTTGCAGGAGCAGAACCTGGCCGAAGTTGAGGCCGCCGAGAAGCTGGCGAAGAAGTAGCAATGCTGATGGTCCCTCCGTCCCGGCGTTCCCCCGCCGGGGCGGAGGCCCATTGCGCATCACCCCCTGAACCTCCCCGCCGGAAGGGCCACCGCGAGCACCGCACGGTGCCGCCAACCGACTTTCCGAACACACCTCCCGTCGAGTCTGTACGAGGCGCAGTCGACGGGTGCACATGCCCCGAATGAACCATCCCGAATAGATGTGAAGGAAACCCATGGATCCCGTCACCCTGGCAACAATCCTCATCCCAGTTGCCGTTATTGTTCTTTTTATTCTGATTCGTATGTTCCGCGTGATCCCCGAATATGAACGCGGTATCTCCTTCCGTTTCGGTCACCTGCGTTCCGAGCTGAAGCCCGGCCTGAACGTGGTCTTCCCCCTCGTCGACTCCCTGCAGCGCGTTGACATGCGTGTTATCACCCTGACCATTCCCCCGCAGGAAGTCATCACCAAGGACAACGTTCCCGCCCGCGTGAACGCCGTTGTCCTCTTCCGCGTGACCAACGCCAAGAACGCCGTGCTTGAGGTCGAGAACTACCCGATCGCCACCAGCCAGATCGCCCAGACCACTCTGCGTTCCCTGCTGGGTCGCGTTGACCTGGACACCCTGCTCGCACACCGCGAGGACCTGAACGAGGACCTGCGCTCCATCATCGGCTCCCGCACCGAGCACTGGGGCATCCAGGTTGAGCTCGTCGAGATTAAGGACGTTGAGATTCCCGAGGCCATGCAGCGCGCCATGGCCCGTGAGGCTGAGGCCGAGCGTGAGCGTCGCGCAAAGATCATTTCGGCACGCGGTGAGCTTGAGGCTTCGAGCGAGCTGAAGGAAGCATCCGACATTCTGAGCCAGTCCCCCGCCTCCCTGCAGCTGCGTTACCTGCAGACCCTGCTGGAGCTGGGCGCCGACCAGAACTCGACCGTGGTCTTCCCGCTGCCCATGGACGTCATCGGCCCCCTCGTGGGTGCGCTCAAGGGCGAAAGCAAGTAGGCTACTCCTCCTAAGCTAAAAACCGAATAGTACGTAGGCCCCGAGCAGATAGCTGCTCGGGGCCTACGCTTTAACGGCGGCCGATCCGCGGGGCTCCTCCCCTGTTCTCTATACCGCCGCCCCCATGCCGTAGCATGGAACTGGAAGGCCCCGCCGGCTGGGTCTTCAGAACCTACTACCGACAGATGAGGGCGGTCGCATGCTTCACCACCTCCGCGAGACTCTTGGACGTATTCCCGCGCCTCGCCGCTACGGGCGCATCATGGCGCTACTCCTCGCCTCCCTGGGCGGCGCGGTGGACGTCTTCTCGCACATGCGCTACGAGGCCCTCGTCGCCACGCAGACCGGTAACTTTATTCTGCTCATCGCCGACCTGCACCGCGATACTCCCCACGCGGTGCACCTGCGCTGGTTTTCCGTCATCTTCTTCAGCTGCGGATACCTGGGAGGGCATCTTATCCATGATCTGCTGGGGCAGCGGGCCCGGATGCGGCACTGGCGCATCGGCACGCTCCTGCCATTCCTGCTGGTGTGCTTCGCGGTACCCTTCATGGACGGAACGCTGAGCAACAGCTTTCAGGTGGGCGCGCTGGCCTTTACGGTAGGCCTGATGATCCACGCCCTCGCGGACACGCGCATTGGCGAAAATCCCTTCTCGCTCTTCATGACCAGCGGCAATTGGCGCAAAATGCTCAGCGCCTGGTATGCCGCAGGCTCCCTGTACCTCCCGCGGAAAACCCCCGATGGAGCGTCAAAAGATGAGGCGAAGGCACGACGCCGCGCGGCTCTACTCAAAGCGCTCGACTACTCGCTCGTGGTCATCTCCTTTATAGCCGGAGTGCTTCTCATGGCCCTTGTGCACCGATGGGCCGGTGTATTTTCCATCTGGCTGGCCGCGCTGGTGGCCGGCACGGCGTTCTGCTTCGGCTACCAGGCGGAGAAGAAGGAATCCCGCGCGGAGGGGAACGGCTAGGTTCTTCACGGCCGGCCCCGACAGCCGACCTCAACGGCGGCCACGGGCCTCACGCAACACCGGCCCGCGCGTTAAACACGTAGTGCCCGGCACCGCTTCACACGGTGCCGGGCACTACTGTTTGCCGGGAGCCGGGCGTACTCTACAAGGCGCGCTCGCGGGGTCCGGCACGCTCAGTTATCCCCCGGAGCCCCGACAGATTTAGGTCAGGGCGAAAATCTCCACCGGGGAGCCCTCCGCAATAATCCTGCCCTCGTGCAGCAGGACCGCGCGGTCAGCCAACGAGGCGATACGCGCATCGTGCGAAATGATCAGCACCGCACGGTTCGCCAGTACGGCGCGCAGGGACTCGGTGGCGTCCGCGAGCTCCAGCTGGGTGGTGGACTCGTCCAGGATTACTGCGTGCGGGTCGGCCAGCACAATACGTGCCAACGCAAGCTGCTGAATCTGGTCGCGGGTCAGAGGCGAATCCGCGCCGCTGACGACGGTGTCCATGCCCTGCGGCAGGTCGCGCCACCAGCGGGCGCCGACGGCGTCCAGCGCCTCACCCATCTGCTCGGCGGTCGCGTTCGGCACGACCACCGTGAAGTTATCGGCGAGGGTGCCGAAGAAGACGTGAGCCTCCTGCGTGCAGACCAGCAGGCGCGGGCGGCCATCGGCGGCGGCGTCAGTCGGGAAGTCACCATGACCAACCGGGCGACCCATCACGGTGATGGTGCCGTCCAGGGCGGTCAGCGAACCACCAATCAGACGCGCCAGGGTGGTCTTACCCGAACCGGAACGACCCACCAGGGCGAGCGCTTCGCCGCGGCGAATCTTTAGGTTGATGCCTTCAAGCACCAGGGCGTCCGGCGAGTAGCCGTAGGAGACGTCGGTGCAGTCAATGGCGTACTCCGGGTTCTTCACGGCTTCATCAGACACGGCGGCGAACGCTTCGGCGCGGTGCTGTGCACGCTCCTCACGCTGCTTCTTCGCCAGAGACACCACGCCGAACACGCGGCCCATGTTCACGAGCATGATGCGCAGGTTGCTCACGTGGTGATTCAGCATGTCAGCGAGGGTTCGCAGGCTGAAAACCATGACCGAGGCGGTTGCTACGGCGCCCCAGCTTGCCCAGCCGATAGCCACGCAGGCGGCGCCCCAGAGCATGCACAGAATCGTGGGCATCCAGGCGTTGATGGCGTCCACGGTGAAGTACATCTGGCGGATACGCACCATGCCCAGCTGAGCACCAAACAAACGTTCCTTGTTCTCAGCGGAAAAAACCTCTTCGCGGGCATCGTGAACGCCCAGCTCACGAATCGTGGAGGTGCCGCGGATATTCTCGGTCAGCACGCTGTTGAGGTCACTCACGCATTCCTGGGCGGTCTGGTTGCGTGCCGCCATGAGCGGCAGCATCTTCGACATGATGAGGGCAAGACCGGCAATCATGGGCAGCATAATCAGGCCCATTGCGGGGCTCACGAACGCCAGGGAGATCGTGGAGATAATGAAGTACAGGACCACGTAGATTGCACCGAGAAGGTCTGTGCTGACAGAGCTTGCTGCCGAGGACAGGTCGTCGGTCACGCGGGTGAGCAGGTCGCCGCTGCCGGCTTCTTCCACGGTGCGTGCGTCCAGGTCGAGGGTGCCGTCGAGGGTGTCCTGGTTGGTGTCGCGGGTGACGAGCGCACCCAATCGCGCGGCGCTGTACGAGGAGACCATGAGGGTTATCGCCTGCACGATGAACGCCGCCAGGATAATCAGAATCGGCTGCCACGGGTAGCTGGCGAACTTGCCCGCCACCACGTCGTCAACGGTGGCACCAATCTGCAGGGGCACCACCGCGCCCATGAGGGTGCTGACCATGTAGATGACGAAGGTGTAGAGGGCCCGCCCCTTATGCGCCGCGAGGTAGTGCCACATGCGGCGTGCCACGTAGGCGGGGGTTTCAATGGGAAGCTGCTTTGCCATGCTAGTTCACCTCCTGGTTCTGGGTAGTTTCGATCTGAGTGGTTGCGGGGGTTTCTGCCTTAGCAGCGGGGTAGCCGTCGCGTTCCATGCGGCGGGTCGTCTCCGCGGTCGTGGAAACAACGTAGACCTGCTCCAAATCCTGCAGCAGTCCGGGGTAGCCGACGGGCAGGCGGTCGCTGCCGACCTGGGTTTCCATCGCATCGTAGATGTAGCGCTGGCTGGGTTCGTCCACGGAGTTCAGCGGCTCGGTCAGGATCAGCACCTGCGCGTCCTGTGCGAGGGCGCGGGCGAGTGCCAAACGCTGACGCTGACCACCGGAGAGGTTCGCACCCTCAGTAGTGATGCGGGCGGCGAAGTAGTCTTCGGGGTTGCGTCCGCCCAGTCGGTAGGCGATTTCGCGGGAGTCGGTAATCTTCAGCAGCTCCTCATCCTTTGCCTGTGCCAGCTCCTCGTCGGGGTTCGGCACGGTTCCCAGGCGCAGGTGCTCCTGCAGGGTTCCCGCGAAAATCATGGGGTTCGGTTCGCTCAGCAGCACGCGGCGGCCGGAGGCATCCTTGAGGTCCTCTCCCCCGCGGCGCAGGGTGCGGGCGAGCGCCTCGGCGTAATCCTGCGCGGTGAGGTTGTAGTCGCGCGGGTTGACGTACACGATGCGCGGGTTGCTGGCACCGGCGGGGGCGACGGGCACGGGTACCTCGAGGGTGTTTGCCTCGACTGCTTGTTCGGCGCGTGCCAGCTGCGCCATTTCTTCGTCGGTGCGCGGGCTCTTCAGCACGCCCTGGCGTACGCCCGCGTGACCTTCGAGGCGGGCGATCTTGGCGAGCGCAATTTTGGCGTAACGCCATTCAGTCAGGAAGTTCTGGGTAATCCAGATGGGGCCGCCCATCATCGCAATAATGGAGGCGACGGTCACCAGGGACGCGGCGGGGGTGTCGGATACCCAGCGGCCGTTTTCGACGTGGCCGGTGAGGGCGAAGCCGATGCCGAGCAGGGTCACGGCGCCACCGAGCAGCGCGCGGATGAGGAACATCCAGCGGTGCGTCTTTTCGTAGCGCATGTAGCTGTCGAAGACTTCATCGGTGCCGCGGTGGTAGCGTTCGCGCATCTGCTCTTCGGCACCGAGGCCGGCGATAGTGCGCAGGCCGGTGGCGATATCGGAGGCGCGTGAGGAGGCTTCGCCGTCCTTTTCGCGATACTCGCCAATCTTGGATTCGAGGAAGGTCGAGTACCAGGCAATCACGCCGACCACAATGAGCGTGCCGATGAGAGTGACGACCGCGGTGACGGGATTAATCAGCCAGAGCTGTACGGCACCGAGGGTCGCGATAATCATGGCGTTGACGAATAGCGGTAGGGAGAAGTAGACGTTTGTAACACGTCGTACGTCCTTGTTCATGACGGTGACCGCTTCACCTGCGTCAACGGTCGTGCGGGTGCGCCCCATAAGCCGGTTAATGTAGGCGCGCCAGTCGCGGCCGAGCTCGGCGCTGAGGGTCATGGAGGTGCCCCAGCCGAAGAACTCGTTAATCACGATGAAGGTGATGGATGCGACCACCACCCAGAACATGGGCCAGGCGTCGGGGGCTTTTCCTGCGATGTGCTGGTTGATGAATTGGCCCACCATGACGGGGATCAGGATCGCGCCGATACCTGCGGTGGTTTCCCCGAGGACGGGGATGGCCCAGCGGTGCCAGGGGTATTTGTGTCCGGGCGCGGTGACTCGCAGGGCGAGGCGCTTTTTGAGGGCTTCCTCTTCTGCCTTGCGCTGTTCGCTAGCGGTTACTTCCTGTGCAGATTTTTTCTGCGAGGCTTTTTTCTGAGCGGCTTTTTTCTGAGCGGCTTTTTCCTGCGTGGTTTTGATGTGCAGGGTTTCTTCGTGCGCGGCTTCTTCACGCGCAACGTTTTCTTGTGCCTTGTCAGCATTGTATTCAGTCATTCAACGTCTCTCCTTTCTCTTACCCTATTCCTTTATCAATGTGGCACGCAACACTATTTGCGTATTAGGTGGAGCGTGTCGTTATGTTGTGCAACGTATTTTGGGGCATGCATCAGCCGCTCAATATGCACCGATATCAATCGGTGGATTTTTCACCTACTGCGGTGGTCTAGGCGGCGGATCATGCGACATGGAGGCATCTACCCTCGAAAAGCCTGAGCGCCGGGGTGCATCACTGCACTAAGGCGCTTCGTTCTACACTACACGAATTTTGGGAATTCCCGCGTTAGCGCGGCGCCGCGCCTCCCAAACGCCTTATAAACGCCCCGCGAAGGTCCTGTAAAGGAACCGCGAGTACCCGCGTGTTCCCTCGTAACGATAACGTCCCCCGCGCCCGCGCTATTCCCGATAGACTGGAATCCTCATGAGTATTTTGAATTTTCTTTCTCCCTCGCTGGGCGAGAACCCTGGCGACTACAACCGACGCGATTTCAAGAGCAACCCCCTCACCCCCGAAGAAATCTATGAGGCGTTCACCGAGTGGATTTCGACCCGCGGCATGACCCTCTACCCCGCCCAGGACGAGGCCGTCCTGAGCATTGCCGCTGGCCATAACGTGGTGCTGGCTACCCCGACCGGTTCGGGTAAGTCCACCGTAGCTGTTGCCGCGCATTTTACGGGCCTGGCGACCGGTCAGCGCTCCTACTACACCGCCCCGATTAAGGCGCTGGCGTCTGAGAAGTTCTTCGACCTGATCGATATTTTTGGTGCCGAGAACGTGGGCATGATTACCGGCGACTCCGCCATCAATACGGAGGCGCCGATTATCTGCTGCACCGCGGAAATTCTCGCCAATATTGCCCTGCGCGAGGGCAAGGATGCGGACCTCTGCCAGGTCATCATGGACGAGTTCCACTTCTACTCCGACCCGCAGCGCGGCTGGGCGTGGCAGCTTCCTCTGCTGGAGCTTCCGCAGGCGCAGTTCCTGCTGATGAGCGCAACCCTGGGCGACACGACCCGCTTCCAGGAGGAGATGACGGCGCTGACCGGCCGCGAGAGCGACCTGGTGGCTCATTCCGAGCGCCCCATCCCCCTGCATTTCTACTACTCCACCACCCCGGTTCAGGAGACCGTGCAGGAGCTCGTACAGACCAAGCAGACCCCGGTCTACATCGTGCACTTCTCGCAGAAGGCGGCGCTGGAGCAGGCGAACGCGCTGCTGTCGGTGGCTATCGCCTCGAAGGAAGAGAAGGAACGCATCGCGGAGCTGATCGCGAAGTTCCGTTTCGGTCCGGGCTTCGGTAAGGCGCTGAATAAGCTGGTGCGCGCCGGTATCGGTATTCACCACGCGGGTATGCTGCCCAAGTACCGCCGCCTCGTCGAGCAGCTGGCCCAGGAGGGTCTGCTCAAGGTCATCTGCGGTACCGACACCCTGGGCGTGGGCATTAACGTGCCCATCCGTACCGTGCTGATTACGGCGCTGTCGAAGTTCGACGGCGCCCGTAGCCGTCGTCTGCGTGCCCGCGAGTTCCATCAGATTGCCGGACGCGCGGGCCGCGCGGGCTTTGATACCGCCGGTACCGTGGTGGTTCAGGCTCCCGAGCACGATATCGAGAACGCGCGCCTGCTGGCGAAGGCGCAGGCGAAGTTCGGCGACGACACCAAACGCATTAACCAGTCGCTGTCCTCCAAGCGCAAGAAGGCCCCGGAAGGCTTCGTGGGCTGGTCTGAGAAGACCTTCGACCAGCTGGTGGCCGCCGCGCCAGAGCCGCTGACTTCCTCCTTCGACATCACCCACGCGATGCTGCTGAACCTGATGCACCGCCCGGAGAACCCGGTCATCGCCGCCTACCGCATCATTCAGAACAACCATGAGAGCCCGGCGCGCCGCCGCGAGCTGCTGCGCAAGGCAATCGGCATCTACAAGGAACTGCTGACCGGCGGCGTGATTGAGCGAACCAACACCCCGGACGAGCACGGCTCCTACCTGCGCCTGACCGAGGACCTGCAGGACAACTTTGCGCTGAACCAGCCGCTGTCCGCTTTTGCGGTCGCCGCGCTGGAGCTTCTTGACCCCGAATCCCCCAGCTACGCCCTGGATGCGCTCTCCCTCATCGAGGCAACCCTGGATTCCCCGAACCAGGTGCTGTACGCGCAGGAGCGCAAGGCGAAGAACGAGCTGTCGGCGCAGTTGAAGGCGGACGGTGTGGACTACACCGAACGCATGAACGAGCTGGACAAGGTCACCTACCCGCAGCCCCTGGCGGAGCTCATCGATCAGGCGTACACGACCTACAAGCAGTCCGCGCCGTGGGTGGCTCGTTTTGAGCCGCGCCCCAAGTCAATTGTGCGTGACATGTACGAACGCGCAATGGGCTTCAACGACTTCGTGCAGTACTACTCGCTCGAACGCGCCGAGGGCGTGCTCCTGCGCTACCTCTCTGACGCATACAAGGCGCTGCGCCACACCATCCCCGACTCTGCCGTGACCGACGAGCTCGACGACATCATCGAGTGGCTCGGCGAGCTGGTGCGCCAGACCGACTCCTCCCTGGTGGACGAGTGGGAGAAGCTGGCAGCCGGCGAAGACACCGCGACCATTGCCGCCGAGCACGCCTCCATCGAGGAGGAAGAGCCTCCCGCCGTGACGAAGAACCTGCGCGCCTTCCGCGTGATGGTGCGCAACGCCCTCTTCCGCCGCGTGGAGCTTTTCGCCGATGAACGCGACCGTGCCCTGGGTGCCCTGGACGAGTGGTGCGGCTGGGATGCCGACCGCTGGGCGGACGCCATGGACGACTATTTCGACGTCTACGACGACATCTACACGGACGCCGATGCGCGCTCGCCTCGCCTGGTCAGCATGGACGAGGACACCGCGGCTCACCCCGGCGTGTGGAAGGTTCAGCAGAGCTTCGCCGACCCCGAAGATAACTTTGACTTCGGTATTCGCGCAGAGGTAGACCTGGCCGCTTCCGATGAGGCGGGCTACCCGGTGCTCAAGATCCTGAGCGTTGGCGAGTTCTAGGGGCCCCTCCGGAACACCCCTCAAGTGGGCTAGAATACAGAGTATCTATCTATTTATTTGAAAGAAGGTTCACCGTTGACCGTTTCTTCGCTTCCCAAGGTTGAGTACCGCAAGGGTTCGGTCGTCAAGCACGACGGCTACGAGATTACCGACCACTGGTTCCAGGTTCCCCTGACCCACGGTCTGATTTTCTCCAAGGGCAAGGACGCCGCTCTCTCTTCCCGTTTTGCGGACCAGACCATCACCGTGTTCGCCCGCGAGGTCGTGAACACCAGCGAGACCCTGACCGTCCCGGCCGATAAGCGCCCCTACATCGTGTACCTGCAGGGTGGCCCCGGCTTCGGTTCCCCGAAGACCGGTTCTATCGGCGGCTGGATTGCCGAGCTGGCCAAGACCCACCGCGTGATTCTGCTGGATCAGCGCGGCACCGGCCTGTCCTCTCCCCTGTCCGCTCGCACCATTACTGCCGTAGGCGACCCGCAGGTTCAGGCTGAGTACACCGAGCTGTTCCGCGCCGATTCCATCATCGCTGACGCCGAGGCTATCCGCGAGGTGCTGCTGGCTGACCGTGCCGATAAGCGCTGGTCCACCATCGGTCAGTCCTTCGGTGGTTTCCTGACCCTCTCGTACCTGTCCTTCGCTCCGCAGTCCCTGCGCGATTCGCGCATCACCGCGGGCCTGGCGCCGATTCGTACCTCGGTGGACAACGTCTACCAGCACACCTTCGACCGCATGAAGGAACGTGTTGAGGAGTACTACAGCTGGTTCCCCGAGGACGCCGAGCTGGCGACCCGCATTGCTGAGCACCTGCGCACCCACAAGGAGTACCTGCCCACCGGTGAGCGTCTGACCGATCACCGCTTCCAGATGGCCGGTCATTTCCTGGGTGGCCGCTGGCGCGAGCGCGGTCTGCACTACTTCCTCGAGAACGCATTCGCCGAGGGTAACGATCACCTCTCCGATCAGTTCCTGACCGCTATGGGTGCTGAGGTGACCTTCCAGGCGAACCCGCTGTACGCCCTGATGCACGAGACCATTTACGCTGACGGCCCCTCCGACGGCGTTCTGCCCGGCATCCCCGGCTACACCATCTCTCCCTCGCCCGCTCCGACCAACTGGTCTGCTGCTCGCGTGGCGGCTTCCCGTCCCGAGTTCGCACCGGATGCGGACCGTCTGCTCTTCACCGGCGAGCACATCTTCCCCTGGTACTACGAGGAGGACCCCTCGCTGCGCCCGCTGGCTGAGGTTGCGAACATCCTGGCTGAGAAGAAGGACTGGGGTCGCCTGTACGACCACGAGCAGCTGCACAAGAACGAGGTTCCCGTGGTGGCTGCGGCGTACAACCCGGACGTGTACGTGGACTTCGAGCACTCCATGGAGACCGCCCGCTGGGTCGGCAACACCCACGTGTGGACTTCGAAGACCCACCACCACGACGGTTTCGGCTCCGACTCGCTGACCATTCTGGGTCACCTGAAGAACATGCTGGCTGAGGTTCACAACCAGTAATTCTTCGCTGAATATATCTCGGATATAGCTAAAGCCCCTCACCCCGGTTGATCCGGGGTGAGGGGCTTTAGCGTGAGCGCTTGAGCTGACTAGCTCAGGCTCTTGAACTCTGTGTTACTTGGAGGAAGCGTGCGCATCCTGCGCGGTGCGGGCACGCACCACGAGGGCGTGATACTCGTCTTCCTTCTCGATCAGCTCGTCACGCAGCTCCTGCGGGATGGCGTTGAGCTTCTTGGTTTCCTTCTGCCAGCGGGCGGTGATGTCCGCGCGCTCGGCGGCGGGTGCGTCCTCGGGCAGTGCCAGGTATTTCTCGGAGAGCGCCTGCACGCGCTGAATGGTTTGCAGTGCGCGGCCCTTGGGGCTGAGCAGCGAAACCAGCACGGTGATGACCAGAACGCCCACGATCACCAGCAGGGACATCTCGGTGGTAATCTCAACCACGTGCACGGACTCGCCGTGGTTGATGAACGGCAGGTTGTTCTCGTGCATCGCGTGCAGGATGAGCTTCACGCCAATGAACGCGAGGATGGCCGCCAGGCCGTAGGAGAGGTAGACGAGGCGGTCCAGCAGGCCGTCAATCAGGAAGTACAGCTGGCGCAGACCCATGAGGGAGAACGCGGTCGCGGTGAACACGATGTAGACGGACTGGGTGAGGCCGAAGATCGCGGGAATCGAGTCGAGCGCGAAGAGCAGGTCGGAGCCCGCGATTGCGACCATGACGAGCATCATGGGGGTCATGACGCGCTTGCCGTTTTCGATGGTGAAGAGCTTGTCGCCGTCGAAGTTTTCGCTGGTCTTCAGGTATTTCTTGGCGAGGCGAACCATGATGTTGTCTGCCTCGTCGTCGCCGTCGCCCTCGGTGAGTTCGTCCTTGAGCAGGTTACCCGCGGTCATGAGCAGAACCAGGCCGAAGATGTAGAACACCCAGGCGAAGGAGTTAATGATTGCCGCGCCGGCGAAGATGAAGGTGCCGCGCGCCAGGATGGCGAAGACGATACCGAAGAGCAGGACCTTCTGCTGATTCTCACGGGCGACGCGGAAGGTGCCCATAATGATCATGAAGACGAAGAGGTTATCGACCGAGAGCGCCTCTTCGGTGATGTAGCCCGCGTAGAATTCGGTGGCGGCGGAGGGGCCGTTCGTCACGAAGATATACAGACCGAACAACACGGCGATGCCGATGTAGATACTCGACCAAATGGCCGCTTCCTTGACGGTGGGTTCGTGCGCCTTACGGACGTGAACGAAGAAATCAAAGGCCAGCAGGCCAGCGATGATGAGAATAGTAACCAACCATTGCAACCCGGTAACTTCCATGGGGAGCCTTTCTTGTGGTGTGCGTACAGGACCACAAGTCTCTCCCGCCGATCTGAATGGAGGTCGGCTCGACTCCCCGGTTAGGCGCCTTCGGCTAACGTGCTGACGATGAGTCGATTGGTGGGATACTCCCTTGCTCGGGGCACGATTATACAGCAGGTTGGGGTTTTCGCCCAGAAACTTCTCGGAGGGATTTTTAGGAGCCGCGGGCACGCGAACGCCGCATCCGGCGGGGTTATCCCATCGGATGCGGCGTTTCTGCGTGATGAATACGCGCTTGCCAGTTAGTGCTGTCTAGCTGGCACCGCTATGAGTTGGCGCTGTCTAGTTAGCACTGTCTAGTTGGCGCTGTCTAGTTGGCAACGGTGAAGCGGTGGCCCGCGTGCTTGGGTTCTTCCGCCTCATCAATCAGGGCGACAGCAAAGTCCTCGGCGCTAATGGAAGCACCTGCGGGGGTGTCCAGTGCGGTGTTGTACTTGCCGGTGCGTTCACCCGGTGCGATTTCGAACGCCGGGGAGAGCATGGTCCAGTTCAGACCCTCGGATGCGCGGTACTCGTCGAGAATCTGTGCGAATGCCTTCGCCTCGGGCTTGTACTCTTCGGGGAAGCCTTCGCCGTCCACGAAGCGGTTGCCGTTGCCGTCCTCGAGGGAGCCGGCGCCGCCAACGACCAGCAGGCGACCGGTAGGTGCCGCCGCGATCAGTGCGCGGTGCGCGTCGATGACCGGCCGTGCGGAGGTGCCGCGACCTGCCGAGACGGCGACGATGGTGACGTCGTGGGTGTTGACGATGTCGACCAGTGCCGCGGTGTCGGCCAGGTCGATGCTGTGGGCGACGGTGCCTTCGGGTGCCTTGCCGGAGCGGGTGTAGGCGTCAACCTGGTGGCCGCGGGAGATTGCTTCTGCTGCGGTGCGTGCGCCGACCATGCCGGTTGCGCCGATGATTGCGATGTTCATGAGGGGTTCCTTTCGGAGTGGTTTCTATCGTTTCTCTTGCGGTGTTCCGCTTGATGGTTTTATAGTATCTATTAGAAACTGGGTACCTCAAGGTAACTATTGGGGACTTTGAGAAAATATTTAAAAATATTTTTCGCGCCCCTCACCGCACCCATAACAGCCCCTCAACAGATTGAATAGATAGCAACCATGACCGCAACCGCACTCCCCCGCACCCCGCAGGACGACCAGCCCGCCAACATCCTCGCCAGCGTCTGCCCCTCCCGCACCGTCATGCGTCACCTCACCGACCGGTGGACCCCGTTCATCGTTGCGGCGCTCTCCGAGCAGCCCGTCGCCCGTTTCAGCGAGCTCAAGGCGATGATTCAGGGCGTCTCCCCCAAGGTTCTCACCCAGACCCTGCGCTCCATGGAACGCGACGGCCTCGTGGCACGCAAGGTGACCGCATCCATTCCGCCGCGCGTGGACTACGAACTGACCGCGCTCGGTACGACCCTCATTGAGCCGATGACCGCCCTGCGCCACTGGGCACAGGACAATATGCAGGCAGTACTCGAAGCCCGCGAGCGCTACGATGCGGCCGAACTACAGGGCACCGACCGTTAGAAGCGACAGCGGTTAGCGGCCGCGGAGACAGAAGCCACGACAAAGAGGTGGCCCTCCCGGGAATGATTCACCGGGAGGGCCACCTCTATTTTTCTGCGGCCGGGCGTTCGTTCTGCCGCTATGTATTTACGGCTGAGCGCCTGCTGCCGAGCACCTGCCGCTAGGCGACACTAAAGGTCGGCGGGGTGAAGGCGATAGCGTTCACCTGCCTGTTCGTGTCCAACTTACCGTTCACGCGAATGGTCGGGATGGTAATCACCACGTCGAACTGATACATGCCCTCTTCGAGCTGTTCACCGCGCAGGGGTACGCGCGCGGAGATGCCGGTGGCCGGGTCGTTCACGCTCGAGGCGAAGGGCACGACCTGACCCGTTACGGTCTGGAGCGTATTGTTGCGGGTCATGACGGTAGCCTTGCCGCTCGGATCGGTCGTGAAGACCTGGCGGCTGATAATCTCGCCCTGGGGCGAGAAGAGGTAGATATCCATGGACGGGTGCAGGTGAGTGGTGCCGCGGGTCGCCTCAAGCGCGGAGACGTTGAAGGTCATCACGAACTCGCCGCAGTTGAGGTTGAGGTCGCCGTCGGTGCCGCGGGTGGCCTCGTACACCGACATAAGGCGAATCGTGGCGGGGTTGGGCGAGACGGCGTTCTCGGTCGACCACCAGGCCTGCCCGGTTTCGGGTGCGGTGACGGGTCGGTTGCCCGCGCGGGATTGCAGGGCGCCGCTGGCGGGGTTGGCAATCATCCAGCCGCCAACCTGGTTAAAGTCCGGACCCTTCACCGGCTTACAGTCGTCGCCGGAGGCGGCAAAGGCCGGGACCGCGGTGGAAGCAACTACCGCGGGTGCGGCCCAGAGCATGCCGCGAGTGAGGTTGCGGCGGGAGATGGCGCCTCGGGTGTGCGCGCGGCCGTTGGCGGCAGTTTCTTTGGCGGCGTGCGCGTTGGAGGGGTTATCAAAAATGGTCACAGGGTGTTTCTGAGCGCTTTCGGAAGTTATTGGATACGAGGCGAAGAGTAAATAGAGTCCTAGTTTACAAGACACATTTACATTCGCGCGAAATTCCGGGGTGGGCCTTATTCAAAACCGCCCCCGTTCGCGATGTTTAACGGGGGCCGGGACATTCAATATTCCCGTTTGTTCCGCATTTTCGACATTATTTTTCGGGATTTTCTGCGCACTATCCGAGTGTGGCGTCGCTCGGGTGCGCGCGGTTGAGGCGGCCAGGGGACGGTAAGCAAAAGGCCCGGCGGGTAGGAATACCCGCCGGGCCTCGAGCGCTTAGGTCTGTGACGCTTAGGCCGCTTAGGCGTGACCCGCCTCCTTCATCAGGCGCAGCTCCTTCTTCAGGTCGGCCAGCTCGTCGCGCAGGCGCGCCGCCAACTCAAATTGCAGGTTCTCCGCGGCCAGGCGCATCTGCTCGTTCATTTCCTCGATGAGGTCCAGCAGGTCCTCGGCGGGTGCCGCCGCCAGGCCGTCGGCGCGAACGCGCGCCTCCGCACGGGCGAGCAGCTCCTCCGACTCCGGGGTGCTCGTGGCAATCTTCGACGAGGTTACAGAACCCGTCTTCGCACCCGCACTCACCGTACGGGCACCCTTCTTGCCGCTCTTGCGCTGCTGCAGGAGCTCGCGGGTGTCCTCTTCCTCTCGGGCGAGCACATCCGTAATATCGGCAATCTTCTTGCGCAGCGGCTGCGGGTCGATGCCGTGCTCACGGTTGTACGCCTGCTGAATCTCGCGGCGGCGGTTCGTCTCATCAATCGCCACGCGCATCGAGTCCGTAATCTTATCGGCGTACATGTGCACCTGACCGGACACGTTACGCGCCGCGCGGCCAATGGTCTGAATCAGCGAGGTGGTCGAACGCAGGAAGCCTTCCTTGTCAGCGTCCAGAATCGCAACCAGCGACACCTCGGGCAGGTCCAGGCCCTCACGCAGCAGGTTAATACCGACCAGCACGTCGAAGGTGCCCAGGCGCAGCTCACGCAGAAGCTCCACGCGGCGCAGGGTGTCCACGTCGGAGTGCAGGTACTGCACCTTCACGCCGTGCTGCAACAGGTACTCGGTCAAATCCTCCGCCATGCGCTTGGTGAGGGTCGTAACCAGCACGCGCTCGTCACGCTCAACGCGCACGCGAATCTCCTCGAGCAGGTCATCAATCTGGCCCTTGGTCGGCTTAACCACAATCTCCGGGTCAATCAGACCGGTCGGGCGAATAATCTGCTCCACATAACCATCAGCCTGGGAAAGCTCATACTTACCGGGGGTCGCCGACAGGTAAATCGTCTGGCCGATGCGATCCAGGAACTCCTCCCACTTCAGCGGGCGGTTATCCATCGCCGAGGGCAGACGGAAACCGTGCTCCACCAGGGTGCGCTTGCGGGACATATCGCCCTCGTACATGGCGCCAATCTGCGGAACCGTCACGTGCGACTCATCAATAATCAGCAGGAAATCATCCGGGAAATAATCCAGCAGACAGTTCGGGGCGCTGCCGGGGGCACGACCGTCAATATGGCGCGAATAGTTCTCGATGCCATTGCAGAAGCCCATCTGCTCCATCATTTCCAGGTCGTAGGTGGTGCGCATGCGCAGGCGCTGCGCCTCCAGCAGCTTGCCCTGGGATTCGAGGGTCTGCAGGCGCTCGCGCAGCTCATCCTCGATGGAGGTAATCGCCTTCGCCATGCGCTCCGGGCCGGCAACGTAGTGGCTTGCGGGGAAGACATACATCTCTTCTTCCTCGCGAATCACCTCGCCGGTCAGCGGGTGCAGGGTGTAAATCGCCTCGATCTCATCACCGAAGAACTCGATGCGAATCGCGTTCTCCTCGTACATGGGGATGATTTCGACGGTATCGCCGCGCACACGGAACGTGCCGCGGTGAAAGTCCATGTCGTTACGCGCGTACTGCATCGCCACGAACCGACGAAGCAGCTCGTCGCGGTCGATTTCCTCGCCGCGGCGCAGGGTCACCATCTGCTCGACGTACTCCTCGGGCGTACCCAGACCGTAAATGCAGGACACGGTCGCAACCACCACCACGTCGCGGCGGGTCAGCAGGGAGTTCGTCGCCGAGTGGCGCAGGCGCTCCACCTCCTCGTTGATAGAGGAGTCCTTCTCAATGAACGTATCGGTCTGCGGCACGTACGCCTCGGGCTGGTAGTAGTCGTAGTAGGAGACGAAATACTCCACCGCGTTATTCGGCAGCAGCTCACGCAGCTCATTCGCCAGCTGCGCCGCCAGGGTCTTATTCTGCACGAGCACCAGGGTCGGACGCTGCACCGCCTCAATCAGCCAGGCGGCCGTCGCGGACTTACCGGTACCGGTGGCACCTATCAGCACAATGTCTTTCTCGCCGTTCTGCACGCGCTCGGTGAGCTCGGCGATGGCCTTGGGCTGGTCGCCGGCGGGCTGGAAGGGGCTGACCACCTCAAAGGGGGCGACAATGCGGTTAATCTCGGGTGCGTAACTCATGTATCCATCCTAATGGAGGGCTCAGTTTCAGGCTTCGAGTAAGGTCGTTCTTTTCTTCCAGCGCAACGTGAGGGGAGTGTTTATCACGATAAACCAACCCCCGCAAACGTAGTCAAAATCACAAAAAGCGAACACCGAAAGATAAGGGGTGGAACATATCGGTTATTTACACCGCGCTGAAGACATTGCGTACCTAAATTCTGCCTCCGGTATGCCGAAATAACGCCTGTCGCCCCTTTCACATTCATCCCGCTCAAGATAAGAACCCTAATACAACGACTCACTACGCCGCCCAACCACCCCAGTCCTTTGCCTCTCTTTGACGCACACCACTATGTTTAGAGCACACGACACGCAACATATCGCATCTTCAGGAGCATCAGGAATCTATGAGTAGCACTCCGGACGCGCCCACCGCGCCCACCGTTTCCGAGGCCCGCGCCGCGGAACGGAAAACTCGTAACTCCCTCTACCGGTCTACCTACCCCATCGTCATGCTGGTCGCCCTCGTCATTCTTGTGGGCGTCACCTACCTCTCCCTGGTGACCGGCCGCTACCCCGTCACCCTTGACGAGCTCTTCCGCATCCTCGGCAAGAACTGGTTCGGCATGGACCTGAAGGTCTACAAGCCCGCAGAAAACATGCTGCTCACCGTGCGTATTCCGCGCCTGCTGGCAGCCGGCCTGATCGGTGCCGCACTGGCTATTGCCGGTGCCACCTTCCAGGCGGTCTTCCGCAACCCACTGGTCTCCCCGTACCTGCTGGGTGTTTCTCAGGGGGCGTCCGTCGGTGCCGCAACCGCCATTCTGCTGGGTGTGGGCACCACCATCGCCATTCAGGGTTCCGCCCTCGCCGGCGGCCTGATTGCCGTGCTGCTGACCGTCACCATCCCGCGCCTGTTGCGCAACGAATCCACCCTGATGCTCGTGCTCTCGGGCGTGATCGTGGGTGGCTTCGGCACCGCGGCCCTGGGCGCACTGAAGTTCATCGCAAACCCCGAAACCCAGCTGGCTCAGATTGTGTTCTGGCAGATGGGCTCCCTGCAGGACGTGCGCGTCGACGCGCTCACCCAGTTCGCCCTCGTGGCCGGCCCCTGCATCCTGCTTCTGCTGGCGATGCGCTGGCGCGTGAACATCCTGTCGCTCGGCGACGATGAGGCACGCACCCTCGGCATCAACCTGAGCCGTACCCGCGGCGTCACCATTCTGCTGGCCACCCTGATTACCGCGACCAGCGTGTGCATTGGCGGCCCGATTTCCTGGGTTGGCCTGGTCATTCCGCACCTGTGCCGCCTGCTGGTCGGTAACGACACCACCAAGCTCATGCCGCTGTCCATCCTGATGGGTGCTTCGTTCATGATGTTCGTCGATACCCTGGCTCGTAGCCTCACCAGCGCCGAGGTTCCGCTGAGCGTTCTGACCGGTTTCATCGGCACGCCGCTGTACGTGGCGCTGCTGCTGCTCGGAAAGGTTCGAGTGAAGTAACCCATGCCTAACGCACAGAACTCCGCTAACGCAGCTAACACCCAGTCCGGCCAGGCGCTCCTCGAGCTGAAGGGTGCGGGCTTCCACTACGGCCATCGGGGCGAGCGCATCAAGCACACCCGCGCGGGCCGCCGCTCGGACCGCTGGATTTTCCGCAACGTGAACCTGACGGTGCACCGCGGCGAGGTTCTCGCCATTCTGGGTCGCAACGGCGTGGGTAAGTCCACCCTGCTGAACTCCCTGATTGGTCTGCTCTCCCTGACCGAGGGCACCGTGCATCTGGGCGGTGATTCGCTGGATTCGCTGACCGCGACCGAGCGTGCCCGCCGCATCGCCTACCTTCCGCAGATGGAGGGCAGTGGCATCGCCTACACCGTGACCGAGTACCTGCTCATGGGTCGCGCGCCCTACATCGGCTTGTTCTCCTCCCCCTCGCGCCAGGACCGCGACAAGGTGCAGGAAATGATGGAGGAACTGGGTCTTATTGACTTGGCGCACTCCCCGCTGGATCAGCTCTCCGGCGGTCAGCGTCAGCAGGTGGGTATTGCCCGAACCCTGGTTCAGGATGCTCCCCTCATCGTGCTGGACGAACCGACCAGCGCCCTCGACGTGGCGAATCAGGCCAAGGTTTTGCGCAAGATTCGTCAGCTCCGTGATGCCGGGTACGGCGTGATTTTCACGACCCACAACCCGGACCACGCCCTCATGCTGGATGCGACTATCGCCCTGCTCGGCGCACACGACGAACCCACTGCACAGGCTTCGAAGGACGCGCCGGCTCACCTGCTGATCGGTCAGGCTTCGGAGGTGCTCACAAGCGAGGTTCTCTCGCGCACCTTCAACACCGACCTGACGGTGACCTACTCCCCCGAGTTGGGCCGCTCCAGCGTGCAGATGACGAGCCTCGATACCTGAGAATCCGCAACCCCTAGTCTTCCGGTGGCGGTGCGGGCCAGGCCCCGTCGGGGATGCGGTAGAGGTGCCGCATCCGCGACGGTGGCGTACCCCTAGCACGCTTGTCCTCTTCCGTGCCGCCTCCGGTTTATTCATCAACTATCCGTTGTACGACAAAGAAAGACACACCATGAAGATTACGAAGTTCCACTCGGGCCTCGCGCTGACCACCTCCCTGCTGCTGGCAGCCCTGACCGGTTGCGGTGCCGCCAACACCGCTTCTTCTTCCTCTTCCTCCGCGGCCGCTTCCTCCTCGGTTTCGGCATCGAGCAGCTCCGAGCAGAAGCACACCAGCTTCTTCGTGAAGGACAACGGTGACGGCACCAAGGTCATCAAGGATATTGATGGCAAGGAGGTCACCGTCCCGACCCACCCCGAGCGCATCGCTGACCTATGGCACGCTAACAACCAGATCGTTCTGCTGCTGGGCGGTGCCGACAAGCTGTCCGCTACCACCACCGCGGTGAAGTCCCTCGAGTGGTTCAAGCAGGTTTACCCCGGCATTGAGAAGGTCGACGCCCCGGTGAAGGGCACCGACGTGAACATGGAGCAGCTGCTGGCTGACAAGCCCGATGTCGTGCTGGCTTCCTCGAAGGACCAGATTTCCAAGACCTCCGCTGCCGACATTCCCTCCGTGCACGTTGAGTTCCAGAACTTCGCTGACCTGAAGCGCACCGTTGAGCTGACCGCTGAGGTCATCGGCACCAACGACGCCATCGACCGCGCCAACAAGTACCTGGCGTACCTGGAGAAGAACGAGAACCTGATCAAGGAACGCCTGAAGGACGTCAAGGAGTCCCCGAAGGTTCTGCACATCTCCGGCGGTTCCGACCTGACCAAGGTGGACGGCTCCAAGTCCCTGATTGGTGAGTGGATGAAGCTGGCGGGCGCCACCAACTCCCTCGACGGTGTGGAGAACCTGAAGAACGTCTCGATCGAGCAGATTATCGCTTCTCAGCCCGACATCATCATCATTGGTGGCTCGGACGCTCAGAAGGGTGTCGACGCCATCAAGGCTGACGCGGCGTGGGCTGACGTTCCCGCCGTCAAGAACGGCAAGATCATCAAGAACCCCGTGGGTACCTTCAACTGGGACCGCTACTCCGCTGAGGAGGCTCTGCAGATTCTGTGGGCCGCTAAGCAGTTCCACCCCGAGCAGTTCCAGGACGTTGATCTGGTCAAGGAAACCCGCGAGTTCTACTCGACCTTCTACGGCTACAACCTGACCGAGGATGAGGCTCAGCGCATCATCAACGGCGAGGGCCCCGCAAAGTAGTCCTGTAGCTCGCTAGTTTTGTAGCTACCCCCGCCGGCTCTGCCGAGGTTCTTCTACCGAGGCTCTACGTCTGGAGCTCTTGTGGAGCCTCTGGATTCTCAGCGGAACCGGCGGGACCCCAAGATTTTCGCTCTTCTTCTCTCTAATAATTCCTGTGTGCGAATACCGCCCGGTATCGCGGCTACGGCCGTGATACCGGGCGGTATTTTATGGTCTTGATACGAGGGTCTTCTGCGAGGAACGGGGTTAACGAATCTCGACGGTGGCGCCGGTCAGGGTCATCAGCGCCCTATTCGTCAGCGGCAGGTAGCCGTTCAGGGTGCTCAGGATCAGCTGCATCGTGCGTTCCTCGTCTTCCACGCTCAGACCCGAGGGAATACCCACCCCCGGGGTATTAATGCGGTGCTTGTACAGGTCGATTACCGCGCACACGGTGCGGCCGGGGGCGCGCAAGACCGGAAGCATGCCGCTGTGGGTAAGGGTCCGCAGGCCTCCGGAGGAGGTCACCTCTGCCGCGCGTACATCGGGCAGGGCGAAGCGTCCGTCCACGAAGGGGCTCAGGGAGGCCGCGCCCGAAGGCTCAGGAACATCCAGCGAGGTTGGGAGGGGCTCTCCCGTTTTCGCGGTCACGGCCACGTAGCGCACCTGCCGGTCCATGGCGTTCAGGTAGTCCAGCTCGGCGAACTCCTCGATGCGGTAGTTCTCGGTGACCCCGGAGGCCTCCACGGTGCGGCTGGTCAACTCCTCGTCGTAGAAGCTGGCCACGCACACCTGCGGGGCGCCTCGCTCCACGCGGGCGCGGCATCGGTAGTCGTCGTCGAGGAGCCAGAGGGACAGCTCGTAGCCGTCGGGGATATCGCGCACGCCGGAAGCGAGCAAAACATCGCTACCGTCTAGGGAGAACGGCTCCCACCCAATCGGTTCAAAGGCGTTGAGGGCACCGTTCAGGGCGGGGTTACAGGAGCCGAGGCTCGAGGATTGTTCGGCCGGGGCAAACGCCTCGGTAGAGGGCATGGAGACGGTCAGGCCGCGCAGACGGCCGGCCATGCAGAGTTCGATGGCCATGAGCAGGTGCCCGGCCCCCTCACGGTTGAGCGCCGGAGCCTGGATGAGGTGCAGCACCCGCGAGTTGTCGAGGCTGAGCTTCTCCCCCACCCCGCGGGCGGCGTTTGAGTAGCGGTTGTGCAGGCGCACGAGCTCGTCGAGAGGCAGCGTTCGGCCCACGGAGGCGAAGGCCTCGGCGATGGCCGCCACGTGCTGGGGGAAGAGGCGGCTGAGCCGGCCTAGCTGGCGGGCGAACTCGCCGGGGCGGCGGGTGAGCACGCCCAGGAGGGTGCCGAGGGTCTGTTGACGGTAGGCGTCAAGGAGCTGGGCGACGGTTGCCGGCTCAAGCTGGGCGGCAGCTCCCGCGCTCCCCTGCCGACGGGTGAGGGTTGCTGCCCCTCCCATTGCGTTAGCGGGTTCCTCTACTCCATTGGGGATGATGCCCTGCTGCGCCACACTATCACGACCTCAGATATTGGATGAGTTTTTAGCACTCCCTCTACCCTATCAACAACGACGGGCAATTACTAGGGTTAGAGTAACTATTAACTAAGGTTAAGCTATGTAAGTGGTTGCGGGGATGGTTGCGGGATTCAGGTAGCGGCCCTGCGGGTGGGGCTATTTGCAGCCCAACCCCCGAATTTGGCGCGCTGCTCCAACTCGTTACCCCGGAGCGTTACCCCGGCCCGCGCTCCAGCTCGTAAGCCCGAACGCGCCCCCGGATTCTGGGCCGGATATTCTAGGCCGGAAGGTCAACCCAGCGGGTCTCACCCCAGGTCACGCTCGCCGCGCCCGAGCTGAGGCTCACCACCAGCTCCTCCGCACGCGACAGCTCCTCAGCGCGGTCAAACACGCCCACCGAGATGACCGCGCCCTCCGCACCGTACTCGGTACCCAACACGTTCAGGCCCGCGGCGCGCATCTCGTTCTCCAGGCGGCCCGCCTCCGCGTGCGAGCTAGGAACCTCGCCCACGCGCAGACGCTCACGCGAGTCGAACTGCGCCGAGTCCAGGGTCTGCACCACCGCATCCGTGTAGGCGCGCACCAGGCCACCGGCACCGAGCTTAATGCCGCCGAAGTAGCGCACGACCACGGCCACCACATCGGACAGGTCGGTCGTGCCGTCCTCGCGGGTCTGGCGCGCCAGCAGCGCCTGCATCATGGGTACACCCGCGGTACCGGCAGGTTCGCCGTCATCGGAGGAACGCTGCACGTCGCGGTCGGCACCAATAATGAACGCCGAGCACACGTGGCGGGCGTCGTGGTAGGTCTTGCGCACCGACTCAATGTAGGCGCGGGCCTCCTCGACGGTGCTCACGCGCTTGATGTGGCCAATAAATTCGCTACGCTTAATTTCGAGGAGGCTCTCGTAGGGCTCATCGCCGCGCGGCACAAGGTAGCGATTGGCGCGGGTTTCTTCCTGCATGTGTCCTCCTCTAATCGGTACCTATCTATTGTGGCACAGCCCGTCAGGAGCACCGTCTATGTCCCAGCCTTCTTCCCCCGCCTCTACTCGCCTGCGCCGTTACGCCCTGACCGGCGGCATCGGCAGCGGCAAGAGCACGGTCGCCGCCCTCTTCGTTGAGTGGGGCGCATTCCTGGTGGATGCGGACGCCATCTCCCGCTCCCTCATGGAGCCCGGCGAGGCGGTGCTCGCCCGCACGGTCGCGGAGTTCGGCGAGCACCTGCTCGATGAGGACGGCCGCCTCAACCGCCCCGCCCTGGCGCGCATCGTGTTCAGTGACGAGCAGGCGCGCCTGCGCCTGAACTCAATCGTGCATCCGGCCATCCGTGAGCGTGCCGCGCAGCTGGTGGAGCAGGCGCAGTCCGAGCCGGGGTTCAGCGGCATTATTCTGGAGGACATTCCGCTACTCGTGGAGAGCGGTGACCCGTCCGCCTTCGACGGCGTGGTCGTGGTGCGCACTCCCCTGGCAGCCCGCCTGCAGCGCCTCGTGTCCTCGCGCGGCATGAGTGAGGAGGATGCGCGCGCCCGCATTGCCGCGCAGGCAACCGATGAGCAGCGTGAGGCAGTCGCGACCTGGATTATCGATAACGGCGGCTCGCTGGAGGAGACTGCCGAGCAGGTGCGCGCCGTCTGGCAGCAGATGGTTGCGGCTTAACAGCTCTTCCCCCGCATCACCCGGCACCCAAAACCTACCCCGAACCCCAACCTCCCCACAACGCAAAGAACCCCCTCACCTCCCAAACGGGAGATGAGGGGGTTCCCCTGCTCTAGGTGGCCCCGCGGGGCTACCTATCGGCTATTACGCCTGATGAGTGCTCATCTGAGCGGCAGATTAGTTGCCGGTCAGCTTCTTGCGGAGCTCAGCCAGTGCCTCATCCGATGCGAGGGTACCTGCGGAAGCGGGCTCCTCGGAGGAGTAGGAGGTCGGTGCGGGCTCAGCTGCTGCGGGAGCTGCTGCTGCAGCCTCTGCGTCAGCCTCGAGGGCCTTAGCAACCTGAACCTTGTGAGCCTCGAAGCGAGCCTGTGCCTCTGCGTACTGTGCTTCCCAAGCCTCGCGCTGTGCGTCGAAGCCTTCCAGCCACTCATTAGCCTCGGGGTCGAAGCCCTCGGGGTACTTGTAGTTGCCGGCCTCGTCGTACTCTGCGGCCATGCCGTACAGAGCCGGGTCAAACTCGGTAGCGTTGGGGTCAACGCCCTCGTTTGCCTGCTTGAGGGACAGGGAGATGCGGCGGCGGTCCATGTCGATGTCGATGATCTTGACGAAGACCTCTTCACCAACGGAGACGACCTGCTCAGCCAGGTCAACGTGGCGGGTTGCCAGCTCGGAGATGTGGACGAGGCCCTCGATGCCGTCCTCAACGCGCACGAATGCACCGAAGGGAACGAGCTTGGTGACCTTGCCGGGAACAATCTGGCCCAGAGCGTGGGTGCGGGCGAATGCCTGCCACGGATCTTCCTGGGTTGCCTTGAGCGACAGGGAGACGCGCTCGCGGTCCAGATCCACCTCGAGAACCTCGACGGTGACGGGCTGGCCAACCTCGACAACCTCGGAGGGGTGGTCGATGTGCTTCCAGGACAGCTCGGAAACGTGAACCAGACCGTCCACGCCACCCAGGTCCACGAATGCACCGAAGTTGACGATGGAGGAGACAACGCCCTCGCGGACCTGACCCTTCTCCAGCTCGTTGAGGAAGGAGGAGCGGACTGCGGACTGGGTCTCTTCCAGGTATGCACGGCGAGACAGAACAACGTTGTTGCGGTTCTTGTCCAGCTCGATGATCTTAGCTTCGAGCTGCTGGCCGATGTAGGGAGCGAGGTCGCGGACACGGCGCATCTCGACGAGGGATGCGGGCAGGAAGCCGCGCAGACCGATGTCGAGGATGAGGCCGCCCTTGACAACCTCGATAACGGTGCCGGTGACGACGCCGTCGTTTTCCTTGATCTTCTCGATGTCGCCCCATGCACGCTCGTACTGTGCGCGCTTCTTGGAGAGGATCAGGCGACCTTCCTTGTCCTCCTTGGTGAGGACGAGTGCCTCAACCTCGGAGCCGAGCTCGACGACCTCGGAGGGGTCGATGTCGTGCTTGATGGACAGCTCGCGGGAGGGGATGACGCCTTCGGTCTTGTAACCGATGTCGAGCAGAACCTCATCGTGGTCGATCTTGACGACCTGGCCGGAGACGAGATCGCCGTCGTTGAAGACCTTGATGGTCTTGTCGACAGCCTCGAGGAATGCCTGCTCGTCGCCGATGTCGTTAATTGCGACCTGAGGGATGTTGGTGCTCATGTAGTGAGGGCTCCAATTGGATTTCTAATAGGTCGACGCCGCCGGTTCGCCGTTCGGCTCCCCCGTGTGGAGGCGCCGGCCGGCTCACTTTTTCACCCCGGTACGCACGGCATAGGGCCGCGAACACCATGATTGGGGTGAGGAAACGTCGAGCTGACGGATACTTACAATGTGTACCGCCGCCGAGGCGAAGACGCTTCAGCGGGTGTACGGAAGATATAACTCGTTTTTCCGGAAGGTTATTCCCGCAAAACGGGTGCAAAAACCGTACGTTGGTACACGCGATTAACAGTGTACGGGAATCCCGGGCGTGTCGTCAATGGTTGCGCGCCCGGTTTTACTCCCCTATTTGGCGGGTAGGACGGGGATGGCTCGCGGGGCTGCGCTCGTCCTCGTTCCTCTCCCCCCAACCCAAGGAAGCGGCCGGTGCGCACCTTCCTACGCTCCTACAGGGGAACCCACCCTCTCGGGCGCTCCGCTTCTCCTTGCTTCGCTGCGGAGAGCACCCGAGAGGGTACCCTGATGTCGCTTCCGGAAGGTGCACCGGCACGCTCCGGTAGCGGAGCCAAGAGCGGCTACCCGAGCGGCCATCCAGAAAACGCGGTCGCCCGCTATCCCAGCGCGGAAAGGCGGTATCGTCCGTAGTGACATCAGGGTGCCCGAAG
>NZ_KV810428.1:81761-101996 GCF_001812775.1 Rothia sp. HMSC068F09 | reverse complement strand
AGGGCGGGTTCCCTGTAGGAACGAGGACGATAACCACCTTTCCAAGCGGCACTCAGGCTGAGCACCGCCTTCCAAGCGAAAGCCGCGAGAAGGAAACGTGCCTAGTGGCCCGCCTCCTGCCAGGACTTGCCCCAGCCGACCTGCACATCCAGCGGAACGCGCAGGCTGGCGGCACCGCTCATCTCCTCGACGAGCACACGTTCGGCGGCTTCACGCTCGCCGGCGGCAACCTCGAGAATGATTTCGTCGTGAATCTGCAGCAGCATGCGGGTCTTCAGACCCTCCTCGCGTAGACGGCGGTGAATGTTGATCATGGCGATCTTGATGATGTCCGCGGCGGTGCCCTGAATCGGGGCATTGAGGGCGGCGCGCTCGGCGGCTTCACGACGGGTACGGTTCGGCGAGTCCAGGTCGGGCAGCACGCGGCGGCGGCCGAAAATGGTTTCGGTGTAGCCGTCCTGGTGCGCCTGCTTGAGCACGCCGCGCAGGAAGCGACCCACGCGTCCGAAGCGCTTGAAGTAGTTGGTGCGCAGTTCGCCCGCCTCGTCGGAGCTGATGTTCAGCTGCTTGGCGAGGCCGAAGCGGGACAGGCCGTACGCCAGACCGTAGGACATGGCCTTGACCTTGGAGCGCTGCTCGGGGGTGACGTCCTCGGGGGCAACACCGAAGACCTCGGAACCGACATAGCGGTGCAGGTCCTCCCCCGCCTCGTAAGCGGCGATGAGCTTCTCGTCGGCGGCCAGATGCACCATGATGCGCATTTCAATCTGCGAGTAGTCGGCGGTGAGCAGGCCCTCGTACTCCACGCCGTCGATGGGCTCGGGAGCCACGATGAAGGCACCGCGGATGCGACGGCCCTCCTCGGTGCGAATCGGGATGTTCTGCAGGTTCGGCGCGGTCGAGGAGAGTCGGCCGGTGGATGCGGCACCCTGCTGGAAGGTGGTGTGCACGCGTCCGTCCTCGGTGGCGGCCTTCTGCAGGCCCTCGACGGTCTGGGCGAGCTTGATGTTGTCGCGGTAGGCGATGAGCGCACCAAGGAAGGCTGCGCCGTCGGATTCGGGCGAGATCTTGGAGAGCAACTCGGTGACGGATTCGGCGTCAGTCGAGTAGCCGGACTTAATCTTGCGGGTGTGAGGCAGGCCGAGGGTCTCGAAGAGCACGGTCTGCAGCTGCTTGACGGAGGCGAGGTTCAGCGGCTCCTCGCCGTCCTCGGTGGCGACCTCCCCGCCGATGATGGCTCGGGCGGATTCCTGCGCCTGGTTGGCGCGTGCCGAGAAGGTTTCGTGTAGCTCGGTCAGGAGCGCATCGGAGACGGCGATACCGGCCTGCTCCATGTCTGCGAGCACGTACAGTAGCGGCAGCTCGATATCTTCGTAGACCTTCAGCTGGCCGTGCTCTTCCATTTCGTAGTGCAGCAGGCGCGCAAGCTCGTGGATGATGCGGCTAATCTGCGTGAAGTAGCGCAGGTTCTCGACCGGTTCGGTTTCGCCGGGCAGGCTGAACAGGGAGGGTTCTTCGCGCGTCTCGGGCTGGAAGACCAGCTGTGCGTAGGGTTCCTTGGGGATCCAGAGGTAGCGTTCGGCGAGGTCTTCCATGCGTTCGGAAAAGAGCTTGCGGGTTGCGGTGGGGATGAAGCCGCACATGTACGAGGACAGGGCGGGGTCTTCGACGGCGCCGGCCAGCTCGTAGCCGTAGGAGCGAAGAAGCTTGCGCTGGATCTTCAGGTCCATAACAATTTTGCGGGCGGCGGGGTCGGAGAGCCACGCGGCGAGGGCGGTATCAAGCTCCGGGTCGATGCTGCGGGTGTCGACCCACAGGCTGGCTCCCTTGCTGGTCAGGAGCACGCCGAGCAGTTCGGGGTTCTCCTCAGCGGCGCGAATCTTCGTCTTGGTGACCTTGACGGCGGGTTCGTCGCCCACGGCGGGGCGCGCCACGGGCAGGTTCGTGACCGGGTAGAGGGTCACGGCACCTTCGAGGCGTTCGGGCACGGGAATGGGCTCGCCTTCGGGGGTTTCGCCGTAGTTCTCTTCGGCCGCGGCGGCGCAGAAGGCGCGGAAGGCGGCCGCATCCGTGGCCTCCTGCGGCGCCTCGACGGGGATGGGTGCGTAGACCGGGCCGGCGGGGGCCTTCTTGGCGGGGCCCTCCTCCCCCGCTTCTGCGGCGGAGCTGGTAGCGCCTGCGGATCCGGCGGCGCGCACGATGGGGCCGAGGGTGTCGGCGGCGCGCTTGCGGATGGTGCGGAACTCCACCTCGTCGAAGAAGGCGTTCAGAGCGTCCAGGTCGGGGGTGAAGGCGGTGTCTTCGAGGGTGACGTCCAGGTCGAGGTCGTTGACGAGCTGGTTGAGGCGGCGGTTGCGCACCACGTTATCCACGTTTTCGCGTAGCGCCTCGCCCTTCTTACCACCAATCTTGTCGCGGTTGTCGAGCACGCCCTGCAGGGATCCGTACTCGCCGAGCCACTTGGCGGCGAAGCCGGGGCCCACGCCGGGCACGCCGGGCAGGTTGTCGGCCTGCTCGCCGGTGAGGGCGGCCAGGTCGGGGTACATGTGCGGGGGCACCTTGGTCTTCTTTTCAATGGCGGCGGGGTCCATGCGCTGAATACCCTTGGAGGGGCCGGTGGTGACCGGGTAGAGCAGGGTCACCTCGTCGGTGACGAGCTGGAAGATATCGCGGTCGCCCGAGAGGATGAGGACCTTGTAGCCGGCTTCGGTGCCGCGGCGGGTCAGGGTCGCGACGATGTCGTCAGCCTCGTAGTTTTCGTAGGTGAGCGCGGGAATGTTCAGCGCGCCGAGCATCTTCTTGATGAGGTCGATCTGACCGTCAAATGCTTCGGGGATAGCGTTGCGCCCACCCTTGTATTCGCCGTATTCGGCGGTGCGGAAGGTGCCGCCGGGCAGGTCGAAGGCAACGGCGATGTGGCTGGGCTGGTTGTCTTTGATGATGTTCAGCAGCGTGGAAAGGAAGGCATGCACGGCCTCGGTGTGCTGGCCGTCGCTGCGCACGAAGATGTGCTGGCCGGTCTTCTCCGCCATGGTGTAGATGCCGAAGAAGGAGCGTAGGGCCAGGGAGTGTCCGTCAATGAGCAGAAGGGTGTTATTCGCAGTAGTCACCCCTCTAGTGTATCGATTCCGGTCCCGCGGGTTTCGGCGCGGGTCACCTCCGCTGCACGAGGTGCCGGCACCGTGCCATATAGCGGAATAGCGGGGTGCGGGGAAAGAGTTTTACCTCATATATAAATGCCCGTGAAGCGCGTTTGGTCAATTTTTCTCACAAATATTGTGCCCCAAGCCACTATATGAGGTGGGTAATAATACAGTTTCCGGATAATATATAACCTTAATTATCGCCTCCAGCGTAGGAAACCCCCACACCCCGTGTATTCATAGGCAGAGCTCTACCCAGAATTCACCGGCAGGATTCACAGGCCCGTGCGGGGCGCCCGCGCTAAACACAACAAACCCTCATTTAGGAACCCATGAAGGTACTCAAAAAATTCCCCCTTCTCGCGTGGATTGTGATTGCAATTGCCGCGGGCGTGCTCATCGGTCTCTTCACCCCCGGAATGATTAGCGGCATTAACGATGCCACCGGCGCGGCCATCCCCACCGATCTGGTGGTGCAGCTCTTCGTCTCCTTCTCTACCGTGTTCAGCGCGTTCCTGAGCTTCTCCATCCCGCTGATTATTATCGGCTTCATCGTGCCCGGCATCGGTTCCCTCGCTCAGGGTGCGGGCAAGATGCTCGGCATCACCGTGGCGCTGGCGTACATCTCTAGCGTGCTGGCCGGTTTCCTGGCCCTCATCTGCGCCCTACTGCTCTACCCCATCATCCTGCAGGGCCAGCAGCTCGCCTCCTTTGACAACCCCGAGAACGCGCTCTCCAAGGGTTACATTTCCTTCGAGCTGACCCCGATTATGGGTGTGCTCAGCGCGTTGATTCTCTCCTTCATCCTGGGTCTGGGCATCACCGCCCTGAAGACCCGCACGATGCTGAACCTCTTCGAGGACTTCCAGGTCATCGTTGAGAAGCTGCTCAGCTACGTGATCATCCCCCTGCTGCCCGTGCACATCGTGGGCGTGTTCGCGAATATGACCCTCGCCGGCCAGGTGGCCAAGATCCTCTCGGTCTTCGGCTTGGTGTTCATCATGGTGATTATTCTGCACTGGGTGACCCTGACGCTGCAGTACTCGGTGGCGGGCACCGTATCGGGCCGTAACCCCTTCAAGATGCTCAAGACCATGATGCCCGCATACTTCACCGCGATTGGCACCCAGTCCTCGGCGGCAACCATCCCGGTGACCGTGCGTTCGGCAAAGAATGCCGGCATTTCCCCCCGCGTGGTAGACTTCGCAATTCCGCTGTGCGCGACCATTCACCTCTCCGGCTCCATGATCACCATTACCTCCTGCTCGGTGGCAGTGCTGTTCATGACCGGCCAGCACCCCGACTTCACCAGCCTGATTCCCATGATTCTGGTGCTCGGCGTAATGATGGTGGCAGCCCCCGGAGTTCCCGGCGGTGGCGTGATGACCGCAATCGGCCTGCTGCAGTCCATGCTCGGGTTCAATGACGCCATGATTGCCCTCATGATTGCCCTGTACCTGGCTCAGGACTCCTTCGGCACCGCAACCAACGTGACCGGTGACGCGACCATCGCGGCCCTGACCGAGCGCATCTCCAAGGCAAGCGGCGTTGATCCCGACAAGGAAATCCGCGACGAGGACATCGAGAAGGCAGAGGCCATCTCCGCCTAGTCATCCCCCACTTGCATAACGTTTTCGGCCCCGCCTCCCCGTTCGGAAGGCGGGGCCGACGCGTGCCCGCGGGCGCTCACGAAAACCCGCCCGCCTGAAGCACCAAATCTCGAGGGGTACACTGGAGACCATGACTGAAAACAACACGCAGCACGCACCCGTCCGGGCGGCGGCACCCACCACACTCACCCCCGAACAGATCAAAGCACAGCTGATTGAGACCGGCGTTCCCGAGCACCTGCACTCCTATTTCCCCCGCGGCATGGGCGAGCTTATCCCCGCCATGGGCATCAAGTTCAAGGAGCTGACCGCCGAGCGCGCCGTCGCAACCATGCCGGTTGCCGGCAACACCCAGCCCATCGGCCTGCTGCACGGCGGCGCGAATGTGGTGCTCGCCGAGACCCTCGGTTCGCTCGCATCCGGCGTGCACGGAGGCGAAGACCTCGTGGCCGTGGGTGTTGACATCAACGCAACCCACGTGCGTCCGGCGGTATCCGGTGTGGTCACCGCGACCTGCACCGCCGTCAAGCTGGGACGTACGCTGTGCATCCACACCATCGACATTGTGGATGAGCGCGGCCGCACCACCTGCACCGCGCGCATCACGAACATGCTCATTCCCCGCCCCAAGGCCTAAGCTAAGGTAGAGGGAAGACCCCGACGAAAGGACGACCATGGCCCGCGAGCGCACCCCCTATTTCAAGCGCTACCCCAAGATTGTGCGCGCCAAGCGCATTATTCTGCCCATCGCCATCGGCGTGATGCTGGTGTGCCTGGTGACCGCGATTAACAACCCGGGATCCTTCTGGTGGCTCGGCGTCATGCTGGGCACCATTGGCATGCTCTGGGCAGGTTCGCCCACCGCGCGTCCGCTCAACGGCCCGCAGGATTCCGACGACGAGCTCAACCGTTACCTGCGCTAATCGCCCGCCGCGACTCATAAGCGCAATCCGTCATAGGCAACGCAAGCGCCCCGTCCCTCAGCTTCTTCGTGAGGGGCGGGGCGCTTGTTAATGCTTTGCGTGTGTGTCGGCAAATCCGAATGTTTGCCTATCTCTTTAGCCTGTCGTGCGTGCACTTTCGAGCTGGTTTCTCGTCGGTTGAGAAGTCTTCAAAAGCACGGTCAAAGGGGTGCTGACACGTATTCGTGCCTGGTTATCTCGCACATCGCGAAAGTCGTACGCCGAATCGCTCTGCGATGAGTTGCGAGATGAGAACCGCTAAGCGGAGAGCTGCTTGATGATGGTGTCAGACACCTCGCGCATGGACAGTCGACGGTCCATGGAGGTCTTCTGAATCCAGCGGAATGCTTCCGGCTCGGTCAGGTTCATCTTGGTGATGAGTAGGGACTTGGCGCGGTCCACCAGCTTGCGGGTCTCGAACTGGTCGCGGATGGTGCCCACTTCCTTCTCGAGCGCACGAATCTGCTCGTAGCGGCTCATGGCCACCTCGATGGCCGGGATCAGGTCGTTGGGGGTGAAGGGCTTGACGACGTATGCCATAGCGCCCGCGTCCACGGCGCGGTCCACGAGTTCCTTCTGGCTGAAGGCAGTCAGCAGGACCACGGGGGCGATCTGTTCCTTCGCGATCTCCTCCGCAGCGGTGATGCCGTCCATAATCGGCATCTTGACGTCCATAAGAACCAGGTCGGGGCGGTGCTTCTGTGCGAGCTCGACGGCGGTCTTACCGTTATCGGTCTCGGCGACAACATCGAAACCCTGGTCCTTCAGAATTTCGACAATATCGAGGCGAATCAGTGCCTCGTCTTCTGCCACGACAACGGTGCGAGCCGGAGCCTGCTCCTCCGCCTGGTTCTGAGTGGTCAGCTCTGACATTACTCTATCTCCTTTATTAAATTTCAATCACCTCAAGTCTACAGGAGTAGACAAAAGTTCATCTACTACCACCCGGGTTCTGCCGTGTGTCCTGTGGGCGTGACCTGTAGAGATGTAACACAACATCCACATTTTGCACTGAATTGCATATTTTGTTTTATACTTCCAATAGACCCTCATGGGACGGTCTGTGATATTTCCTCCGATGGCCAGAAGAGCGAGGCCGAAACCTGCGACAGCGACAGGCCTGCACACCTGCTCAAATGCACCCCACGCGGCCCATCTCACAGGTGTTCGCAGTCTTCCCCAGAAGGCCCTGACCTGCGATAACACCCGTCTGCGACAGGTACGCAAGTAATAAACCAAATATTTGTCCAGAAAGTCCCTCACCTGCACCCGGAGGTCGATAAACTGGAATGGATTATTCTCCTCGACTTCTCCGGCACTCGCATTTGACCGACCATACCCGCATACCCGGAGGGGACACATGTCAATCACCCGACAAACGCGAACCCTGTACTCCGACTTCGTTGAGTACAAGGAACTCGATCGCGCCACTCTATCATCGATTCACCCCGGAATCCTCGTCATCTTTGACTCCACCGCACTGGCCAGTCTCTACCAGTACCCCACTCGCACCAGCGACGAAATCATCCGTGCTTTCTCGCAGCTGCGCGGCCACACATTCCTCCCTCACCAAGCACTCAAGGAATTCTGGGCGGCCCTAGACGGCGCCTCCCCCGTACCGGCCGCCGCCGACCGTGTTCGCTCCGCCCTCGCGTCTTTCAAAGAGACTCTCCCCGAAGAGAAGGGATCACCCTGGAGTGCCCTGCGTTCCGTCACCCACCAGCTGGACCACTCCATCGCCCAGATTATGAGGATTCTCGAGCCCACCACCGACACCGGTTCCATCAACGTGGCCCGCCGCGAAGATGACACGATTCTGCCGCGACTGAACCGCCTCTTCACCGGGCACGTGGGTGCGGCCCCCAGCCCGGAACGCTACAATCAGCAGCTTGCAGAGGCCGCGGAGCAGGGCCACCCGCTTCTGCCCAGCGCCAATTTTGACGCCGATTTTGCGCTGTGGACCCAGTGCCTCGCCGAGGCTTCAACCCGAGTGAAGGGTACCGACTGCGTTTTCGTTACCGCCGGGGTGCGCGACCTGTGGCTGCGCAATAGCGCGGAGGTTCGCGCCGCGGCTGCCAGCGGTAAACCGATTCGTCAGCTCGCCAACCGCCAGCTACTGCGCGAGTACGCGCAGACCACCGACGGCGGCGTGTTCCGTATTTACACGGTGGAGGAAATCCTCAAGCTCGCTTCGCACCAGTACGGTGTGACGGTCAGCGATGCCACCTACCGTGCAGTACGCGCCGAAGAACCCGTCGCCGTGTAAAGCCGCGGCATTGAGAATAATCAAACCACGCCACACCCACCACAGATAATCAAAAGAAGCCACATGTGTTCCAAACACATGTGGCTTCTTAGCGTCTGCCGGCTAGAACGTTAGGCGTTAGCGGCCGCGGCAGGTGGCTGGCAGGGGCACCAGGCAGGGTATCTGCTGGGCCGGAATATCTGAATATCTAAGGACGCGAAAACCTAGCTCTACTCCCCGCGATTGGCTCGGTAGAGCTCCGCGGCGCGCTCCTCCGAAGACTCGTCGTCGCCGAGCATCAGGTAGCACAGGTACAGGGTGAAGGCGGCGCGGGCGTCCTCAGCGAGCGCATCGCTTCCTTCGCCAGGCTGGGTGCTGAAGACGATAACGTTGTGCGCCTGGGGCAGGGCGGCAATCAGGTGCGCGGCGGTTTCGTAGCCGTCCTGGTTGCCGGGCAGGACGAAGTTGTGCGGCTCCGGGTTCTCGTCAGCAGTGCCGGCGGCTGCTCGGGCGGCGGAAAAGTTAGTCTTGAGGACGTCCTCAACGCGGCGAATCAGGTCGGCATCGGGCAGGGTACGGTCACCCGCGGCGAACGCAACGTGGATGCCGTTCAGAGTCTCGTAGGGGTGCTCGCCCGCATAGTATCCGGCGGCAAGCGCGTAGCCGGTCAGCAGGCGTGCCTCGTCGGCGGTGAAGGTGCCGCGCGCCTCACGCAGGGCAGGCAGCAGAAGCTCGGTCAGGAGCGGGTGCAGGGACTCGGGTGCAGCCTCGATAGCCCCCTGCAGGTATTCGCCTGCCTCCGCGGTGGGCTCGGCATTGAGCAGGGTCAGGAAGGTTTCTTCGGGGCCCTCCCAGTAGCGGGCAATCAGCACGAGGGTCGCAATGAGTGCGAGGAGCTCGCGGTAACTACCCGAACGGTCTGCGCCGAAGGTGTCAGCAACAACGCGGGCCAGCATGCGCGCGGCAATGTTCTCGAGGATGAACTCATCGTAGGGGTTGGTGCCGGGCCAGTTGGAGGGGTCGGGCAGGTAGGTTTCGTCCAGGTATCGCAGCACGGGTTCGAGGGGTGCGGGCGCGTCCGCGGCGAGGTCGGGGCAGCACTGCGCAACCCAGCCGTTCACGGTCGCCTCGTCGGCAATGCCGGTAGCCTCAGCGAGCTGGGCGCGCGAAAGGCTGTAGGGGGCGACGAGTGCGGCGAGGTCGTCGCAGGCGCCGTTGGAACGGTAGGTGGGCTTGTAGTTGGGGCCGGGAAGAGTTCCGGGGAGGGTGGCTGCCATGGTGGCTCCTTCGCTGAGGTTCGGGGTGAATTGGGTTGTATGGTGTGCGATGCGTCGGGCCGTTTGGGTGGCCTGCGCGTCTTCTAATTTCAGAATATCCCAGAGCCCCGCATCGTGTGCTGCCCGTCGTCATTAACCGCATTAACCGCGAGAAGCCACATGTGTTTCGAAAAGCCACGTCTTTGGTGGCTTCTCGAAACACATGTGGCTTCTCGGCGTAAGAGGGAGGAGGAGGGTTAGAGGCTCAGATCCTCCAGGTGGGCAAATACCTCCCCCACTAGACTCTCAAACTCTTCAGCAGAGTACCCCAGCTGCGGACGGAACTTGAGGAGCTTACTTCGGATCTGCACCTTCAACGTAGCCTTGCCGGTGTTATCCGCCGTATCCAGAGATGCAGCTCCAATGACAGAGTCCTTCAGCTGGTGAGCCAACATTACCAGCTCATCTTCCTCCAGATTCTGGCTCAGAACCTCAACGGCGCACAGCTCGTCGAAGACCCGCACTTCCTGCGCAGACAGGCCCAGGCGGGAGCCACGTTCCCCATCATGCTCCGCCTCAAACGTCAGTGCGCGGATAGCCTGCAGCAGATCTTTCAGGTCCTGAGTACTCTTCTGCTTCAGGGAGTTATAGCGCTTCAGTAGCTCCTCAAGACGCTTCATGAAATACACGACGCGCACTTGCTGCCCCTTCAGAGAGCTCTGAATCTGCATGGTCACCACATCAGCCACGTTCTGGGCCACTAGGGAAGCAACTTCCAGATCAGAAAGACGCTCGATGGCATCATCAGTCAGCATGCGCAGGTCGATAATGGTCTCACCTTCGTCATCCACTGCGATGATGCTGGTTCCGTTGCTTTCCACGGATTCGTTGAAGAGCCGCGCCATCTGACGCTTAATCTCTTCAGGGTTTGCAACGTGACCGTAGGCGCGGTCCGTCAGGCGGCGGTTCTTCACCCCCTTGTGCACTTCGCGCAGGAATTCGAGTCGCGCAAGCATGGCCGGGGTCAGCACCTTAGCGATGTCGGGCGTCTCCCGGACGGGGACGAGCTGACGGTACAGGTCAATCACAGCACCCAGGTTCTTAGAAACCTGAGGTCCTCCGTCCTGTGCTGAGCGTTCTGCCTCCTGCTCGTAGCCGAGGACCTTATTCTGCAGTCGAATCAACGCATGGGTGTATTCCTGCGGGTGGTCAACGCCGTTGGCGTGGGCTTCAGCCACGGCATACCAGTCGGTACCCAGGTATTCGGTGAGCTGAGCGTAGATATTTTGAAGAGCTTCCAGGAGCTTCAGTGCGCGAGTGGTCGGGTCGAAGTTGACCTCTCCTCGGCCGGTTGCATACTGACTCAGAGCCTTGTGCAGGTTGGTGTGCATGGGCATGAAGCTAACAATCAGGCCGGACTGCTTGTTCTTGTAGGTGCGGTTGATGCGGGCGATGGTCTGCATCAGGTTGTGTTCCTTCTGCATGCGGTCCATGTACATGGTGTGCAGTACGGGCGCGTCGAAGCCGGTGAGCAGGCGGTCGGCCACGATAATGATTTCCAGCGGATTCTTAGGGTCCTTGATGCGGCGCTCCACCTCGCTGGATGCTGCCCTGTTGCGGCGGAAAGGGGCGAGTTCTTCAGGGTCGCCGGTGGTGCCTGAGATCAGTACCTGCATGCGGCCAGTCTTGATGTCCTGCGCGCCGCCTTCGGGGGCCCAATCGGGGCGCAGTTCTGCGATCTTGTGGTAGAGTCGCACGGCGTGCTCACGGCAGGAGGTGACGACCATCGCCTTACCGGTCCGGCAGTTCATTTCGTCACGCATGTACTCGCGGCGTTCTTCCCAGTGCTCCACGATGTTCTTGGCGACTTCACTCAGACGCTCATCGGAAACCAGCATCTTCATGACCGTGGTCTGTTCGAGCGTGGTCTGTGCGGCGATTTCTGCTTCGAGCAAGTCGTAGAGTTCGTCAAAGGACTTGCCGGCCACTTCAGCTTCTTCAGACTTGCTCATCTTGACGTGGCGCAGCTGGTAGAGCAGCGGCACCGTTGCCCCCTCTTCAACGGCGCGGTCGAAGCTGTAGGTGTGGATGTAGTCACCAAAGATGGCTCGGGTGCTCCGGTTTTCCTTGTCGATGGGAGTTCCAGTGAACGCAATGTACTTGGCGTGGGGCAACGCAATGTTGAGGTTGTGTGCGTAGCCTTCGAGGGTCTCAAAGTGGGAGCGGTGTGCCTCATCGACCATGACGATAATGTTGGAGCGGTCGGAGAGCTCCGGGAACTTCTCGTCGGGGTCTTCCATGCCGAACTTCTGCAGGGTCGTGAAGAAGATGCCACCGGCCTGAATGTCGTTGAGGCGGTTCTTGAGTTCACGGCGCGATTCGAACTGGATAGGCTTCTCGGGGAGCACGCTTTCGGCGCTCCTGAAGGTGGTGTAGAGCTGGCTGTCCAGGTCGGTGCGGTCGGTGACCACGACGATGGTGGGGTTGTGCAGTGCCTTCTCGCGCATGGCGGCGCGGGCGAAGAAGAGCATGGAGTAGGACTTGCCGGAGCCCTGGGTGTGCCAGACGACGCCTACCTGTCCCCTGCCGGTGTGGGTCTTCACGGTGCGGTCGAGCGCTTCACGTACGGCGTAAAACTGGTGGGCCTTGGCCAGAATCTTGGCATGGGGCTGGTTGTTGTCGGTGCCGGCACTCACGAAGAGGGTGAAGCGTCGCATCATATCGAGCAGGATGTCGGGGGTTCCGAAGGCCTGTACGATGCGGCTAAGCTGGGTGCTGAAGCGGCCGTGTTCGTCGTCGTAGGTGCCGTTGGGGGTCTCTGCACCCTCGGCGTCGTAGTTCCACTGTGCGGTGTGTGAGAGCGGGGTGCCGATGGTGCCGTAGCGTGCTTCTTCGGGCTGGCCCATGATGGTGACGATGTTGTAGGTGAAGGCCTGCGGGATTTCGCGCTGGTAGGTGACCATCTGGTTGTAGGCTTCGCTGAGCTTCTTGCCCTGGTCCTTGAGCTCGATAATGCCTACGGGTAGACCGTTACAGTACATGACTACGTCCAGGCGGTAGGTGCGGCCGTTAAAGATGACGGTCACCTGCTGCGCGGCCAGGTAGGTGTTCTGGTCGGTGTTTTCGGAGATGATCTGCAGGTTGCGGGTGCGTAGGGTACCGTCGGGAGCCTTCGTCTCGACGGGGATGCCGGCGCGCAGCTGGTCGAGCACATCCTTGTTGTTCTGTACGAGGTTGCCGCTGCGATGACGGGTCAGGGTGGTATAAGCCTTCTGCAGCTGGTCTTCGGTGGCGTCGGGGTTGAGGCGGCGCAGAGCGTCCTTAATCTCGCCGGGAATGAGTAGAGATTCGTTGGATTCGCGGCAGTGGCGGAAGGTGCTGTAGATGGGCAGAATCGAGTCAGGCTTGCGGGTTACGCGTTCACACTCGGTGTAGCTGGTGCCGGGCTGAATGCCGGTGCCGTTGGTCAGTTCCCAGCCGAGGTCGTTGAGCTGGGAGAGGACGGTCAGTTCCCAATCCTTTTCGGCCATTGTTTGTTCCTTTCGGTCTGTGGATGCTCTCTGCGCGCGGCATCCTATGGTGCTTGGGGCGCCGGGCTTTTTCGCGTGGTGAGTTAGCGATCCGCGGTGTTGCGGTGGGGTGCTCGGCGGTGATGTTTCTAGAATGCCTGATTTTTTGGGTGTGGTGTGTGCGGGGTACTTTACCCCGGGGTAAGCGAAACTTCGTGGTTTGGGTGGTCTGGTTTCGATACCCCGGGGCGGCCTTGTTGGGGTGGGTGAGCGGGGATGGGTTAGTCGGGTAGTTCCATCGGGTAGCCGAGCGGGGTTTCAATCTCGGGTTCCCCGGTGACGGCTAGTCCCAGTGCTTCGGCCTTTACTGCTCGCAGGATCCGGGCTAGTTCTTCTGCTTCTAGGTTCTTTCGGGTGACCGCAACGTGCTGGGTGGAGCGGATGTCGAGTCGGTTGTCCATGAGGTCGCGTTCGTAGCGGTTGCGGACGGCTCGTACCTGGTGTAGGGCTTCGGCGAGGGCGGCTTCGGCTGTGTCGAAGGCGTTGAGCTGGTTGGCCAGGTAGCGTGCGATGGGGTGGGTGGTGTCCTCTCCCCTGTTTTCTCCTTGGGTTTTGGGCGCTTCTGTGGTGGCTGTGTTGACGGTACCGCTGGGTTCTTCGATGGGTTCGCTGAACCATTCGAGGTCGTTGGTGCGGCCGGCGAGCGCGTCGATGTAGGGTAGCGGCTTCTTTTCCCAGCCTTTGAGGTTGGCGGCGGTTTTGCGTTTTTCGGGGGCCATGTGGGTACTGATGCCGAACGCGGTTCCTTCAGCCAGGCCGTTCAGGAGTGCACGTAGCAGGTTGGCGAGCAGGCGCGCACGTTGGCCGTATTCGCGGGCCGTGTGGGCGCTGGATTCGCCGGGTGTGTAGCGGCTGAAGCGCAACACAGTTAGACCTTTATCGATGACTTCTCCTCCGTGTTCGCTGAGGTAGACGGCGGGGCCTCCGTTGGTCTGATCGTAGGATGGGCAGACCACGATGTCGTTGGCTTGGGTGATGTGGATGGTGTCGCTCAGGTTGAAGGAGCGCAGGTAATGGCCTTCGGCGGGTAGCACTCCGTAGCGGGAGTAGTAGCCGAGGGTGTGGGTGTCGAGAACGCGGATGCGCTGCAGGTTGCCTTCTAGGTCACCGTAGTGTGCGTCGTGTATCTGACGGCCGGTGATTTTGGTGAGCACTTTTTCGGTGCTTATGAGGTGGGCGATGGTGATGTCGTGTTCTTCGCCGCTCGGGATGGACTGCCGGTCTTCGGGGGTGCGCAGGTGCGGCACGTCTACATTGAGGGTTTCGGGTAGGGTTTCGAGCAGTGCGGGTAGTTTTCGGGTGAGGCTAGTGAGTAGGCTCAGGCTTTCTACGGGGGTGTTGGTGGAGGCGGGGTTTGTGAACAGTTCGTCGAAGGAGGCGTTTTTGAGTGCGTTGGAAGCTACGATGACGCCGCTGCTGATGTCTTCGGGGGTGATTTCGCCGCGGGTGAGGTAGCCGCGGGCGGTTTCTTGGATCTGTGAGGCTGCGGTGGTGAGTTCGGGTGTTCCGGTGTGTTCGGTCTGCTGGTAGAGCGGCACGTCGTCGAGGGAGCCGAGGTAGACGGATCCTTGGGGCTTTTCACCGGTGTTGAATACGTGTAGGAGGCCTAGGCCGAGGCGGGTTTTGGTGTTGACTTTGAGGTGTTCGGGACCGAGGTCGATGATGGCGCGCAGGCGCATGCCGTGGTTGCGGGCTTGTATCTCGGAGCTTTCGAGGAAGTTGTCGTGTTGGCTGTTGTTGCGCTGAGCAACTTTAAGATGGCGGCCAAAGCCCGCAAGTAGGTCTAGGGGAGCGAGCACGGCGAGGTGTTCGCCGGGGCGTAGGGGGTAGCTGATGGTGCCGGTGAGGCTGATGTTTTCGTCAACGGTCATGGCGAGGTTTTCGATGGCGTCCCAGGCGTCGTTTTGCTGTGCGGCGAGATCGTCGGAACCACCGGCGGGGGTGTCGAGGAGCAGGATGAGCAGATGGTTGGCGGGGGCGTCCGGCAGGGTGGCTTCGGGTTCGGAGGTGGCGGTTTTGGGGGTTCCGGCGTGTGCGGTGCGGTGGGTGGTGGGGGTCTGCTGTGCGGCCCAGTGTTCGGCGCGGTAGAGGTCGGCGGCTTGCTTTTCGGTGGAGTCTTCGTCGTCGAGGAGCAGGTAGCAGAGGTAGAGGGTGAATGCGTCGCGGTGTTCTGGCGCCAGGGCGCTGGCGGTGCCTTCGGGGGCGCTGAAGGCGATGGCGTGGTGGGCGTTGGGCAGGTGGGCGATGAGCTGTGCGGCGGTTTCGTAGCTGCCGTAGCTTCCGTGCAGGATGAGGTTGCGTTGGCCGGGGTGGGTCCATCCAAGGGCGGCATCGTGGTGGGTGGCGTAGGATCCGGCGTTGAGGAAGTCTGCGACGTAGCGGGTGAGTTCGGCGTCAGGTAGGGCGTTGGTGCGGTCTGCCGCGGCGAGTGAGGTGTGGATGCTGTTGAGGGTTTCGTGGGGGTGGTTGCTGGAGTAGTATCCGGCGGCGAACGCGTAGCTGGTGAGGAGGCGTGTCTGGTGGGTGGGGTAGGTTCCGCGGGCGGCGTGCAGGGTGGGGAGGAGCAGGTCGTTGAGGATGTCTCGCATGACGTTGGAGGTCTTCTCAATGGCCTGCTGTAGGTGTTCTTCGGTTTCGTGGCTGGGTTGGGGGTCGAGTAGGGTGAGGAAGGTTTCGTTGGGTCCGTCCCAGTAGCGGGCGAGGAGTATGAGGGTTGCGGTGAGGGTGACGAGTTTGCGGTAGTTGGCTCCGCTGAAGGTGGTGGCGACGGCGCGGGCGAGCATGCGTGCGGTGATGTTTTCGAGGATGTACTGGTCGTAGGGGTGGTTGCCGGGCCATTTTTTGGGGTTGGGCAGGTGCGTTTCGTGTAGGTAGCGCAGGATGGGTTCGAGGGGTACGGGGGCGCTTTGCGGGAGGTTGGGGCAGCACTGTTTGACCCAGGTGTTGACGGTGGGTTTGGTGGCGATGCTGATGGCTTCGGCGAGCTGGATGCGCGAGAGGCTGTAGGGTGCGACGAGTTCAGCGAGGGCCTCGTAGGTGGCGTCGTTGGGCTGGTAGACGGGGTGGTTGGCGGGTGCCATAGTGCTAGCTCCTTTGCTGAGGCGGGGCGTGAATTAGGTGATTGTGAGGTAACGGGGGTGGGGTGCCCTGCCCGGTGGGTGTGGACCGGCCGGGCAGGGCGGATGCGGTGCTCCCCTAGCGTCTATAGCCGATGAGGCGCTTAATGAGAGCGTCGCGGGTCGTGGCGAGCTGAAGGTTCTCTTGTTCTAGGTTCATCCAGAGGTTCCAGAGATTCTCCATCTGCGGCATCTCTCGTGCGGGGATAGAAATATCCCTTTTGAGGTCGCCACGGCGGATATGTCCCATGGTTGTAGCTTTATCAACAGCAATAGCTTGGAAATCTTCAATTACAGATTTGCAGGCATGGTAAACCAGCCATTTAGGATAGTTATCCTTGGGTATCACCTTAAAGATGTGCTGATTAATAATTGCCTCAGGAAGATGCCAAACATAAGTTTCCAAGCTACCAGACCAGGACATCAATACGTCACCGGGATAGGCAGTATTTTCTTCTTTAACTTCAATATCGTTATAGACGGTGGACCCGCCGATACCATTATTAAGTTCAGCAATACGAATAACTACTCGACCCGTACCAGTTGCATCTTTCGTGAATGCTCTACCATTCACAAAATCAGCAATATCGGTGAGTTCTAGAACCTTCCCGTTTTTAGCCTCTACCTTATAGAGAGCGGCCATATACTCTTTGATGGTCTGGATGAGGCGGGTGTTTGCTTCGATTTTGTCGTCGAGCGAGCCCAGAATCCCAGCAATCCGCTCCTGCTCCTTCAGTGAAGGAAGGGAAACTTCAAATTTTTCAGCAAAAATTTTGAACTGAAAATTAGCAATTCCAGTTGACTGATTCTGAAATTCCCAGGATCCTCCAGAAGTCCACCAAGACTGCAGAAGGTAATACATATATTTAGGGAAAACTACTTCTTTTTTGAACCGAAGCAAACGGCAAAAACTTGCCGGTATGACAGCATGTTCCACCGAGCTCAGTAGATTCTCCGAAATATAAATGGTCCTTCCAGTAGGCCTATTTTTAGTACCACCAGATATTTCAAGCAGTATGTCTCCATCCTGCAACGACCTTTTATTGACAAAATTTAGCGTATCGAATCGTAAAGGAACACCGGCAAAGCTTCCCCTCTCAATTGAGGGAAAATCAGCACTGCGGATGACGTAATTTGGAGTATTTTGATCTCCATCAGGTGTTTCAGAACCCCAGCCACCACCAATGACGTATTCAAAAAGGTCACCAATAATATGTTTATTCATCGTCTTCACCACCCTCAAGGTCCAGCGAGGCCAGCTGCTCACGCACCACCGCGCTCAGGCGCTCCGACTCGGCAAATTGCTGCAGCAGCTGCTCACGCAGACCGGCGATACGCGCATCCAGCTCCTGAGCGCTCTCACCCTCAGACACAGCACTACCCACGTAACGGCCCGGAGTCAACACAAAATCCTGAGCCCGCACATCCGCAAGCGACGCCGAGAAGCAGAAACCCGCCTCATCCTCATACACGCCAGTAGTCGGCTCCTCGCCAGCCTTTACCAGCGAACCGTCCGTATGATACATCGACGGCATACCGCGCCACGCACACCACGTATTCGCAATCTTCGCGATATCCTCCTCAGAGAACACACGCTCAGTACGAGACACCATATGACCCATCGAACGGGCATCCATAAACAAAATCTGACCCGAACGGTCCACCGAACCATTCACACCGGCAAACTTATCCTTCGACAGCAACCACACACACGCCGGGGAGCTCGTCGTCGTAAACATATTCGGCGGCAACACCAACACAGCAGCCACAGCATCGCCCTCCACCATGGCACGACGAATACCACCCTGACCACCCGTATCGGCAGTCAACGAACCATTCGCCATCACCACAGCAGCCGAACCCCTCGCATTCAGCTTCGACCACACATGCTGCAACCACGCAAAATTAGCGTTATTCTTCGGCGGAGTACCAAACTTCCAACGCGGGTCATTTTCATCCCGATGCCATTCCTTAATGTTGAACGGCGGATTCGTCAACACATATTCAAAAAACTCATCAGGGTGCGAATCCTCCGCAAACGTATCACCCCAACGGTCACCCACCGAACCATCAATACCGTGAATCGCCAAATTCAGGCGCGCCAAACGCCACGTCGCCTGATTACGCTCCTGACCATACGCCAAAACACGCTGCTCACCCTCACGGCGGCCGTCAAACACACCACCGGCACGATGCACAAAATTATTCGACTGCACAAACATGCCACCCGAACCACAGCACGGATCATACACACGGCCACTCATCGGCTGAATCATACCCACCAGAGTATTCACCACAGTCGTCGGCGTGTAGAACTCGCCACCCTTCTGGCCCTGCGCACGAGCAAACTTACCCAAGAAGTACTCGTACACGAAGCCCAGAACGTCCTTCGACGAAGAATGTTCGCCGTCACGCACCGCCGCAAAATTCGCGTTCGACAGCAGATCAATCACCTGCGCCAGGGTACGCTGCTCCACCTTCTCGCTCGCATACATAGGCTCCAAGGCACCGCGCAACTGCGGGTTCTCCTCCATGATCCTATCCATAGCGTCATCAACCAGCTCACCCACACGGTCACCCTTCGCCTGACGCACCAGGTCAGACCAGCGAGCATCAACCGGCACATAGAACGCATGCTCAGAGTGGTAACGGTAAGGAACCTCCATCTCCTCAGCCAGAATCTCACCCTCCAGGTGCTCATCCTCAACCAGCTTGCGCTTCACTTTCTCACGCGCCGCCTCAAAAGTGTCACCAATGTACTTCAGAAAGATGAGGCCCAGCATGAAGTCACGGTAGCCGCCAGACTCCATAGAACCGCGCAGAATATCCGCAGACTTCCACAGCATCTCCGCCAACTCAGCCGGAGTAGTCGGGGTTTCCGCCCCCTTAGACGCGGGCTTTTTCGCCATATTCGTACCTTTCAATGCCACCGGGGCAACCCCCGAATGTCCTCAATCTGAGTGTCTAACTGTTTCTATTATCCCTGCTGGCCGAAGGCGAGGTGACCGGGCTGGTCATCTGCCCCTTCCCTTTCTCTTTCCGCCAAGAAGCCACATGTGTTTCGAAAAGCAACATGTTTAGTGGCTTTTCGAAACACATGTGGCTTCTGGAGGCAGCTAGTAAGCGTCCGCCCGCAGGAATTCAAAGAATATATTCCCTCCCTCCCGCACCCAGTCCGACAAATTTTCGCTTACCCCAGGGTAAACCAAAAAATCTCAGCAACCCTAAACCCTAACCCTATCGTGGAGGCATAAGGTCACTGCACGACACCGCACCACCTGCCCCGGTGCAGGCCCAAACGGGCCGGGGTAGCCCCTCCAGATAGGAGAAAAACTCATGGAGTTTATCAACAAGTACGCACCGATCCTCATCCCCCTGTTCACCGCAATCGCGGGGCTCTTGACGGCCTGGTTCAAGACCCGGGCAGCCCGCGCCGAAGCCAAGAAGGCTGAGGCGGGCACCAGCACCGGGGGTACCACGCAGAAGCTCAGCGTCGGCACCATCAACGGCAATGGCAACCGCGTGCACAACACCCACCAGCAGGTAGGTAACGGCTCCGCAGCCATTAGCGGCGACGGCAACCGCACCACCATCGACAACAGCCAGCACACGCACAACCATGCATCCTCCAAGGATGCACAGGAAAGCGATGAAGACACCTTTGCCAACATCGCAATTGGTGTTGTTGGTGGCCTTCTTATCATGGGTGCATTCATCATCAGCTGGCCCACTATCAGCTGGACCCTCGCGGCCTGCTGGGCTACTTGTCTCGCACTCGTCGGTTGGCAGGTAAAGCTGCTTAGCACCAAGAGTGTTAGCTCCTCCGCACATTCCATCCTGAATGTGCTCTACCCTGCATCCCTGTTGGCGATTGTTGGCGGCACCTGGCTCGCTCTCCTCGGGGCAGGTAAGTACAACATGGCAACCATCTACACCACCGTCAGCGGACACTTCGAGTCTCACCCTCAGGGTGGTCTGATTATGCGTTTCATCAATGCAGTGACTGCGCCGTATGGTGCCGCAGGTTTCACCCTGATTGCGCTCAACCTGCTTACTGTCGTCTTCATGGCTGCGGCTTTGTTCCAGTGCTTCAAGTACTCGGCTAAGGCCCTGAGCGCGCTCTACCGCGGCAATCTCATTCGCCCCTCTATTCAGGAGGCAAGCATGAGCTTCTTCCTGGCTATTGTGAGCCTGGTAGCATGCCAGCCCGCACTTGCTGAGCTGGTTGTTTCGCAGTTCAACAAGTAGCATCCGGTCAATAGATGCCGGGCCGTATTCACTCAACTTATCCACACCCCTCTCGCTGAGAAGCCACATGTGTTTCGAAAAGCCAC
>NZ_KV810428.1:68416-81661 GCF_001812775.1 Rothia sp. HMSC068F09 | reverse complement strand
GTGGCTTTTCGAAACACATGTGGCTTTTCGGCATAATAACTAAACGTAACACTTGAACACAAATACTCTCATTTGATGCAATTAAAGCATGATTACTAGAGAAGAACTATCAACGATGATCCACACCCGCACCGAACTCATTGCCTCGGCAGCCTACACGCGAATCACCTTGAGCCACGCCCTCAACCGCGGCGAACTCACCCGTATCTCAAAAGGGCACCTTCTCCCCACCCAAACCTGGAACAACCTACACCCCAACGACCAGCACTACGTGCGCATCCTCGCTCACCTCAACGAATACCCCGCCAACATCCTTGCTGCCCAAAGCGCCACCATCGCCTGGGGCATCTCTTCCCTCAGCCCACCGCGCCATGTTCAGGTACGAGGAACCGGAGGCGGCCGCCGAGAAAACATCCAGCGCATCCAGGACACCCTCACCGCGAACAGCTCCATCGTGTACACGCCCGAGGGGATCCCCACCGTCACGCCGCTAACAGCTATCACCACCTGCGTGAAAACCCTACCTTTTCGCGATGGGCTCGTACTGGCCGAAAGCGCCCTTCAGCGCTTCACTCAGGAACCGGATATGCTCACCTATGAGGAGCTCAAGAAAGAACTCTCTTCGGCCTCCGGGCGGGGGTGCAGGACCGCCCGCCTTGTCGGGCATGAACTCAGCCCGCATTCAGAATCCGTTGCCGAAACCTGCATGCGGCTGCTTCTCGATGACCAAGGAATCCGCTACAAGCAGCAAGAAATCATCATCTACGAAGGTCATACCTATCGTGTGGACTTTCTACTGCACACCATTAGCCTCCACAGCAGACCCATCATTCTGGAGGTGGACGGCAAAGTCAAATACAACACCAAAGAGGACCTGGTTCGTGAGAAGATGCGGCAGGACCGGCTACTCCACGCGGGGTATGCCGTCGTCCGTGTTTCTGCTAAGGACGCTATCTACCGTCCGAGGCAGGCTCTGCAGGTGCTGCGTACTGCTGGGGTGCCCCAAATTTAACCGCGAAAAGCCACATGTGTTTCGAAAAGCCACGTCTTTGGTGGCTTCTCGAAACACATGTGGCTTTTCGGCGTAAGAGGGAGGGTTAGTCCAGCAGCGCGTCCACGAATGCTTCCGGGTCGAACGGTGCCAGGTCGTCCGGGCCCTCGCCCAGGCCGATGAGCTTGACGGGAACGCCCAGCTCCTCCTGAATGGCCACGACGATACCGCCCTTCGCGGTGCCGTCCAGCTTAGTCAGCACAATACCGGTCACGTCCACGATCTCACCGAAGACCTTCGCCTGGATCATGCCGTTCTGGCCGGTCGTCGCGTCGATGACCAGGAGCACCTCGGTCACCGGGGCTTCCTTCTCAATCACACGCTTGATCTTACCGAGCTGGTCCATCAGGCCGGCCTTATTCTGCAGGCGGCCCGCGGTATCCACGAGCACGGTGTCGACGCCTTCTTCCTTGCCGGTCTTAACCGCATCAAAGGCGACCGAAGCGGGGTCGGCGCCCTCCTTCTCGGAACGCACCGTCTTCACGCCCACGCGGTCACCCCAGGTGGTCAGCTGCTCCGAAGCGGCGGCGCGGAAGGTATCGGCGGCGCCCAGAATCAGGGACTGACCGTCCGCAACCATCACGCGGGCAATCTTACCGACGGTCGTGGTCTTACCCACGCCGTTCACGCCAACGACCAGCACCACTCCGGGATTGCCGTCGCTACCGGAGGTCTTCAGCTCGCGGTCCATGTCGGGGCCGACAATCTTCACGAGCTCCTCGCGAAGCATCTTCTTCACGGCGGCGGGGTTATTCGTACCCTCGACGCGCACGCGCTTCTGCAGGGCCTCAACCAGGCGGGTGGTCGGCTCGGAACCCAGGTCAGCCAGCAGCAGGGTCTCCTCGACCTCGTCCCACACATCCTGGTCAATGCGGTCACGAGACAGCAGGGAAAGCAGGCCCTGACCAAGCATGTTGTTCGAGCGGGCCAGGCGGGCACGCAGACGAACCAGGCGACCCGCGGAGGGGTCGGGCATCTCAATTTCAATGGAGCGAGGTGCCGAGCTCTCAGCCTCCGGTGCTGACTCACCGGAGGCGGCGGCCGCTTCCTGACGCAAAGACTGCAGGTTCGCGGTCTTCTTGGGTCGGCGCAGAACTGCGAAAAGCACACCGGCAATCACCAGTACGCCCAGCACAATCGCACAGATTATCATCATCGTTTCATTCACACTACTAGCTTACCGGCTTGGGAGGTTCCGTCGGTCTAGTTAACGCGCGTGCCCGGCCCGGCCCGGAGTAGACTGGACACTATTGAAGTTTTCTAGCTGAGCGCAGCCGGCGTTTAGGGGTGGGGCCCCGCGGCTGCCTCACCCCACACACACGAGGATGCGCATGAGGAACCCTGCCACAACACCGCCCGTTTTTGATCCACGCACAATCGACCCAAACCGCGTGCCGACCGGTCTGAAGGTTCTGATTGTTGCCTCGTTCATGATTGCGGTAGGTTTCGGCCTGGTCGCGCCGGTGCTGCCGAATTATGCGCAGAACTTTAACGCGACGGTCGCCATGTCGACGATGGTGGTTTCTGCGCTGGCGATTACGCGTCTGCTGTTTGCGCCGACGGCGGGCAAGATTATTACCCGTTTCGGTGAACGTCCGGTGTACACGATTGGCATGCTGATCGTGTCCGTGACCTCGTTCATGATTGCCTTCGCTTGGGATTACTGGGTGCTGTTGGGTTCGCGTGCGGTGGCGGGTATCGGCTCGGTCATGTTCACGGTCTCCGCAATGGGTCTGCTGGTGCGTCTCTCCCCTCCCCACATGCGCGGCCGTATTTCCGGTTATTACGCGACGGCGTTCCTGCTGGGCAACCTGCTGGGCCCGGTCATTGCGAGCGCCCTGGCTCCGTTTGGTCTGCGCGCGCCGTTTATCGTGTACGGTTTTTCGCTGCTGGTGGCGGGCCTGATTGTGTGGTTCTTGATGCCGTCGCAGGCGGCCCTGGAGGCCGAGCGTGACGCGATTGCCGAGGCGGCGCGGCTGGCTGAGGGCAAGGGCACCGGGACTCTGCCGTCGGAGGCTCCCTCCCCCGCTTCTGACAGCGCCGAGCGCTCTGAGGCTGAAGCTAATTCCCCCGCCCAGGCTGTCCCTCCCGCCGAGGCGCAGGCTGACGCCTCCGACAAGGCCGCCCGCTCCGAGGCCGCTTCGGGTAGGAGCAACCTGCCGGCGATGACGGTTCGTGACGCGTTGAAGTTCACGAATTACCGCTCCGCTCTGGTTTCGAATTGGGCGATTGGCTGGTCGGTGTTCGGCGTGCAGTCCTCGATTATTCCGCTGGCCGCGGCGTATTTGGCGACCGGCGGCGACATGTCGAACGCCGTGGCGGGTACTCTGCTGGCCTCGTTGGCGATGGCGACGAACTCGTTGGGCAACGCGCTGACGCAGACGTTCTCGGGCCGTTTCTCGGACCGTTTCGGCCGCCGTGTTATGGCCTTCTCCGGCCTGCTGCTTTCGGGCTCTGCGGTGACTTTCCTGGGCTTCGCGCCTGTGGCCTGGGTGTTTGTCTCGTTGACGGCGTGCCTTGGTATTGGTGCGGCGTTTATGGGCCCGTCGATTCAGGCTGCGGTTTCTGATGTGATTGGCACCCGCCGCAGCGGCGGCCAGGTGTTGGCGGTGTACCAGATGTGCAGCGATTTCGGCATGATTCTGGGCCCGCTGGTGGCCGGTCTCATCGCGGATGCGTGGGGCTTCGTCCCGGCGTTCGTGTTGAGCGGCTTGCTGCTGGTGGCGGCGGCCTTCACGTGGGCTCCGTTCCAGAAGGCTCGCTGGCCGAAGGATATTGCGGACGCCGACTACACGGGCCGCTAAGCACTCTATAACATGTGAAAAGCCGGTGTCTGCTGTGAAGCAGGCACCGGCTTTTCACTTACCAGGCTTATGTTCGGGAAATAGATAAAGAAAATCCGACAGGATAACCCCAGATTCGGGTGAGCTAGCTGCAACACCCGACCCCAGACCAAGCCACCTATATATCCCCAGCTCAAGGCAAGCTGACCCGAGAACGAAACCCCGTACCAACCCCTATATCAACCTCACCGAGGGGTAGGCGACCTAGAGGGCGTACCGGACACGCGAAGCGGGGGCTCCGTCCTCGAGGTGCCTCAGGCACCGATGAGGGGGCACTCCCCCGCAAGCGGCGTCCGGTACAACCTCTCCAAACAACTAACCCACAGGCTAGCGGGTCACGGGCACCTTGGAGAATTCGCGCACGGTACCTTCGGGGTCGCCGGAACGAACCAGCGCTTCACCGATGAGGATCGCATCGGCACCGGCGCCCGCGTAGGCGCGCACATCCTCGATGCCGGCGACGCCGGACTCAGCAACCTTAATCACCGGGTCGGGCAGGTGCGCTGCGAGGGATGCGTAGTGCTCGTTATTGACCTCAAGGGTCTTGAGGTTGCGCACGTTGATGCCCACGATCTTGGCGCCGATGCGCTGGGCGACCTCGATTTCTTCGGGGGTGTGGGTTTCGACGAGGGCGTTCATGCCGAGCGACTCGGTGAGTTCCAGGAACTCGCGCAGGGTCTTCTCGTCGAGTGCCGCGACAATCAGCAGCACCAGGTCGGCGCCGTGTGCGCGTGCCTCCCAGATCTGGTACTCGTCGACGGTGAAGTCCTTACGCAGCACGGGGATGTTCACGGCGGCGCGAACAGCGTCCAGGTCGGCCAGAGAGCCTTTGAAGCGGCGCTGCTCGGTGAGCACGGAAATCGCTGCGGCGCCACCTGCCTCGTAGCGTGCGGCGAGCGCGGCGGGGTCCGGAATCTCGCCAAGGGCACCCTTGGAGGGTGAGGAGCGCTTCACTTCGGAGATGATGCGCACGGTCGAGCCGTTGCCGCCGCCGGGTACCTCACCGCGGAGAGCGGCAATCGCGTCGCGGGCGGGTGCGGCGGCGAGGGCTCGCTTCTTCATCTCCTCGAGAGGAACCTGCTGTACGCGGGCGGCGAGGTCTTCGCGGACGCCAACGATGATGTCGTCGAGAACGGTGCTCATGGTGTCTCCTTGGGTTACTGGGCGGCGTTGACGGCCGCGTCCGCGTCGAGGGGTGCCAGGCCGGAGGCGGTCAGCACGGCGCGCAGCGGGGCGGCGGACTTGTTGACGGTTTCGAGGGCTTCGGAATCGGGGTTGGAGTCCATCACGAGGCCCGCACCGGCCTGAACGTAGGCGGTGCCTTCTTTGAGGACGGCGGTGCGAATGGCGATGGCCATGTCCATGTTGCCGGCGAAGTCGAAGTAGCCGCACACGCCGCCGTAGACGCCGCGGCGGGTGGGTTCGTATTCGTCGATGAGTTGCATCGCGCGAGGCTTGGGCGCGCCGGAGAGAGTACCGGCCGGGAACGCAACGCGCAGCACATCGTAGGCGCTGAACTGCGGGTCGAGTTCGGCGCTGACGGCGGAGGAAATGTGCATGATGTGGCTGAAACGCTCAATAATCATGAACTGGTCGACGGACACGGTGCCGGGCTTGGCGATGCGCGAGAGGTCGTTGCGTGCCAGGTCGACGAGCATAAGGTGCTCGGAGCGTTCCTTTTCGTCGGCGAGCAGCTCCTCGGCCAGGGCCACGTCTTCCTCGCGGGTTGCGCCGCGCGGGCGGGAGCCGGCGATAGGGTGGGTGCTGGCGATGCCGTGCTTGAGGGTAACGAGCGCCTCCGGGGAGGAGCCGACAATGTGGAACGGGGTTCCCTCAGCGTCGTCAAAGTTGAAGAGGTACATGTACGGCGAGGGGTTGGACTGGCGCAGCACGCGGTACACGTCGAGGGGGCGGGCGTCGGTCTGCGCCTCGAAGCGACGCGAGAGCACGATCTGGAAGACGTCGCCGTCGATGATGTTCTTCTTGGAACGCGCGATGATGTCCTTGAAGTCCTGGTCGCTCCAGGTGAGGGTGACGTCCTCGCGAACCTTGCGGTTGACCTCGTCCACGCCCGAGAGAATGGAGGTGGTGGCCGCGGCGCCGCGCTGCAGTCGGCGGAGCATACTGTGCAGGCGCGCGACGGCATCGTCGTAGGCACCGTCGACGTTTTCGCTGGTGCCGTTGAAGTTAATGGCGTTGGCGACGAGCAGGACCGTGCCGTCCTGGTTGTCGTGAATGGCCATGTCGGAGACCATGTTGAGCGCGAACTCGGGCAGCTTCACGTCGTCGGCGGGCGGGTTGGGCAGGTTCTCCCAGTGGCGGACGACATCCCAGCCGAGGTAGCCGACCAGGCCGGAGGTGAGCGGCGGCAGGTTGGGGTCGGGCTCGGTGTAGAGCATCTGCAGGGTCTTGGCGATGGCTTCCACGGGGTCGCCGTCGACGGGCGCGCCGGCGGGGGTGCGACCCTGCCAGTGGACGGCACCGTCAACGGTGGTGAGGGTCGAGCGGGAGGACGCGCCGATGAAGGAGTAGCGTGCCCACGAAGCGGACTCGCCCTCGGAGGAAATCGTGGCGGATTCGAGCAGGAAGGTGCCGTGGGCTGCCTCAACGGGCGCGCCCTGATCGTCCTGGAGTACGAGGGAACGGTAGATGCCGATGGGGGTGAGCGAGTCGGCGAGGATTTTAATGTGGACGGGAATCACGCGGGTTCCGGCTGCGCGGGCGCGGAATTCTTCGCGCGAGGGGGTGATGGTGCCCAAATCCTGCATTACTGTACTCCTTTGGGGTGGGGTGACGCCGGTGGTGCCGCGATGCGTCGGGGTAGGTGGCGGGTTCTGTGTTCAGTCTACCCGCGGGGTGTTGATTCGTGTTGGCCCGTGGTATTGGCCCGTAGCCGGCACAGCAGGTGCGGCCCTCGTCGAGCCTGCCGGTCGCGGCAGGGACGATGCGGGCCGGCGCCTCCGCGCCTCAAGGGGTCCGGAGGCGCCAATCCGCGAACGCCGTGAAGCCGCCGAGGGCGGCCCCGCTACGGGGTAGACGTGCCGTTAGGCGAGGTTCTTGAGGGTTGCCGCGGTCTGCAGTGCGGCGGCGGTTGCCTCGTAGCCCTTGTCCTCGGTGGAGTTCTCCAGGCCGGCACGGTCCAGGGCCTGCTCCTCGTTATCGCAGGTGAGCACGCCGAAGCCGATGGGGCGGCCGGTGAGCACGGAAACGTCAGTCAGGCCGCCGGTTGCGCCCTGGCAGACGTACTCGAAGTGCGGGGTGCCGCCGCGAATCACGACGCCGAGCGCGACGATGGCGTCGAACTTATCGGCGAGGCGAGTTGCGGCGACGGGCAGTTCGAAGGTGCCCGGAACGCGCACGAGGGTGGGTTCAAGGCCGGCGTCGCGGGCGGCGCGCTGCGCGCCGTCGATCAGGCCGTTCATGACTCGGGTGTGCCAGCTGGCCGCAATGATGGCGAGCTTGAAGCCCTTGTAGTCTTCGGGGTTGAGGGAGGTGTCTGCTGCGCCGACGCCGCTCATGGTGTTCTCCTTTTGGTGGGTTTACTTGAAATAGTGGGGTGTCTGTTGTCCGGGGTTCGCAGGGTTGCTGACCGGCCGGGTTAGGCGCGCTCGAGCAGGTGACGCATGCGTTCCCGCTTGGTGTGCAGGTAGTGGGCGTTCTCAACTCGGGCGGGAATCTCGTCCGGGATCAGCTCGGTCACGCGCAGGCCGAGGCCTTCGAGGGCCTCCTGCTTGGCGGGATTATTGGTGACCAGGCGCATTTCGTGCACGCCGAGCTCCTGCAGAATCAGCGCCGCCTGCGAGTAGTCGCGCATGTCGCCGTCCAGGCCGAGCGCGAGGTTCGCGTCGAGGGTGTCGAGCCCGGCATCCTGCAGGGCGTAGGCGCGGAGCTTGTTGACCAGGCCGATGCCGCGCCCCTCGTGGTTGCGCACGTAGATGAGGTACCCGCCGGTGCGGCCGATAATGCGCAGGCCGTTCTCCAGCTGGGGTCCGCAATCGCAACGGAAGGAGCCGAAGATGTCGCCGGTCGCGCACTCGGAGTGGATGCGCACGGCGGGCGCTCCCCCGCCCTCGTAGGGTACGGGGTTGCCGTCGCGGTCGAGGGCCCGGGCGCTGAGGTGCTCGGCGCCGTCCGCGAAACGCCAGGCGCGCAGACCGAAGAGGCCGTTCGGGGTGGGAACGGCAACCTCCTCGGTGCTTTCGACCAGCAGCGGGCTGGGGTTGGGCACCATGTCGAGGGGGCTGACTCGGTAGCTCTCCGCGAGACGCGCGGCCGTAGCGCGGGACTCGGGGCTCAGGCTCTCGGGGCCCGTCGCCTTCGCGGTCACCTGCTCGGCCGCGTTCATCGCGCCGCTCATGCGTTCTCCCCGGTCGGAGCGTTCTGCGCCACGTACTTGATGAGGTCCTCGATGGAAATCATGGGCAGGCCGTGCTCGGTCGAGAAGGCGCGCAGGGCGTCGAAACGCATCATGGAGCCGTCGTCGTGCACGACCTCGGCGATAACACCCACGCCGGACAGACCCGCCGCGCGGGAGAGCTCCACTGCGGCCTCGGTGTGGCCGGGGCGCTGGGCCACGCCGCCGTCAACGGCACGCAGCGGGAAGATGTGGCCGGGGCGGGTGATGTCCGCCGGGCTGGAGGAGGCATCGGCAAGAATTTGCACGGTGCGTGCGCGATCCGCTGCGGAGATGCCGGTGCTCACGCCGGAGGCCGCATCGCAGGAGACGGTGTAGGCGGTGCCCTTGGGGTCCTCGTTGTTGGTGACCATGGGCGGCAGCTTCATCTCGTCGGCGCGCTTGTTGCTCATGGGGGCGCACACCACGCCGGAGGTGTAGCGGATCATGAAGCCCATCAGCTCGGGGGTTGCGTGCTCGGCGGCGAAGATGATGTCGCCCTCGTTCTCGCGGTCCTCGTCGTCCACCACGACCACGGCGCGGCCGGCGGCGATGGCGTCCACCGCGGTCTGCACGCTGTCCAGAACGCTCGCAGCATCGGCGCGGCGCGGCGCGACCTTCTCGGAGGAGGAAGCCTGAGGCGCGCCGGCGAAGGCGGTCAGGCGCTGCACGTACTTGGCGAGCGCATCGGTCTCGAGGTTCACGCTGTCGCCGACCTTGAGCGCGCCGAGGTTGGTTGCCTTCAGGGTTTCGGGAATCAGGCCGACCTCGAACCATGCGGGGCTCTCACCGGGCGCGGACACCGCGGTGACGGTCAGGGACACGCCAGAAACAGCGATGGAGCCCTTCTCAGCGAGCAGGGGTGCCAACTCGGTGGGCAGGTAGAAACGCAGGGTGCTCCACGCCTCGTGCGCGGTGACGGAAGCGAGGGTGCCGACCGCATCCACGTGGCCCTGCACGACGTGCCCGTCGAAGCGGCCACCGGCGGGCAGGCAACGCTCCAGGTTGACGGTATCGCCGGGGGTCAGGTCGCCGAGGTTGGTGCGGCGCAGGGTCTCGCCCATGGCGTAGGCACGGAACTGGCCGGGCTGCAGCTGATCGAGGTCGATGGCGGTAAGACAGACACCGTTGACGGCGAGCGAGCCGCCGTGCTCAAGATCGGTGACGATATCGCCAGCGTTGAGAGTCAGGTAGGCTGCGTCGCTACCCTCGATGGGGGTGATGGATTCTACGGTGCCGAGGGCGCCAATAATTCCGGTAAACATGTGTTTTCCTTTTCTCGCCGTATCCGCCGGTTGTCGTCGTTGAGGGTGACGGGCGGCGATGGTTTGCTCTACGTATAACTATACGTATTTTTCGAATATTCCCTGTAGTCGGATGCGGGACGTGCCAGTATGCGAACCTGGTAGCGTTCGGTGAAGCTACCGACGCAGTTCTACCGGGCCCGATTTGCCCGGCACGTACGGGGGCTAATCCAGCCGCGGTTCGGGCGCGCGGCAGGCGTCCAGCTTCGGCAGGGTGCGCCGTTCACCCGGTTCCTGTGCCGTTCCGCGAGGTGCTGGCACCAGGTGCGTTGCGGTGTCATTGCCGAGCACGCGCACCGCCGGGAACATTCCCAGGTCGTCCAGTTGCAGGCGCGGCGCCTGCGCGAGGGTGTCCACGAGCAGGCGATACACGGCGCTTTTGCCGCGGCCCATGATGATGGGGGCGCGGTACCAGACCATCTCGTCGATGAGGTCTTCACCGGCGAAGAGGCCAACCATGCCGGGGCCGCCCTCAATCATGAGGTGCCGCACACCGCGGTCGTAAAGCTCATCGAGCAGTTCGCGCGGGTCGTGGGTGAAGACCTGCAGGAAGTTCTGCGGGTCCGCCTCAACACCTTCGGGCGGGTTGAGGCCGCGAATCCGGTAGTTGTCCGTAATCTCGGTCTTACCCATGACCACGCGCAGCGGCTGCTTCTCGAAGCGTTCCCCGTTGGCGTCGCGCGCATCCAGGGTCGGGTCGTCCATGAGGGTGGTGCGGGTGCCAATCATGACGGCGTCGGCGCGGTGGCGGATCAGGTGCCCGTCAGCGCGGGCGGCGGGGCCGGTAATCCACTTGCTCGTGCCGTCGGCCGCCGCGATAAACCCGTCGAGCGTGGAGGCACTCTTGGCGGTCACGAAGGGGCGGCGTTCGGCGGCGGCAATGAACCAGCGCTCGTTCAGCAGGTAGGAGGCGTTCGCGAACTCCTCCATGGCGTGCACGGTGACGCCCTGCGAGCGCAGGTAGGCGGCGCCTCCTGCAGCGTTTTCGGTGTCGTCGCTGTAGGCGTAGTAGAGCTCGCCGATGCCCGCCTCGGCGACGGCGTGGGAGCAGGGGCCGGTGCGTCCGGTGTGGTTGCAGGGCTCCAGGCTCACGTACATGCGGGCGCCGGTGAGGTCGGTTCCGGCGGCGCTGGCGGCTGCGAGTGCGTCGGCCTCGGCGTGCGGGGTGCCGGCGCCTCGGTGGTAGCCCACGTGCAGCAGGTGTCCCTCACTGTCGGTGATGACGGCTCCGACGAGCGGGTTTGCGCCGCGAATACCCTGACGTGCGGCTTCGAGAGCCAGGCTCATCGCCTCGTCGTGGCTGAGGGCCTGCTCGGGGCCCGGCAGGTTCAGGGTGCGGGCGGCGGGTACGCCGGTGAGGTGCCCGTACTCGGCGGCGGAGTAGTCCAGGTCGTTGTGCGGAAGCGGCACAGTCGAGGGCGTGGTCGCGGGCAGGTAGCCCGTGTCTTTGGGAATGGGTCGCTCGTGCACGGCGCCAATACGCTCGGGCAGGGTACTCGCCGGGCCCTGGGCCTCGTGCTGAGAATCGGTGGTGGTCATCTCGCTTACGCCTCTTTCTACGATGCTACGTTCTGCGAAGCTACATTCTGCGCGGTGTTGCTCTTGGTGGCGACCTCGCACTCCGCCACGGAGTCCGCGGAAGCCAGGTCCGCAACGTCCACGGTCACGTCCGGGAACTGGGTCTGCACGCGAGCCTTCTGCACCTCCAGGTTGCGGGTGCGCCACCAGACGAAGAAGCCGACCAGGGTGAAGCATCCGTAGAACACGTACATGAGGGAGGTCGCGTAGTAGCCTGCGCTCCACAGCAGCGGCACGCCAACCAGGTCGACGGCCACCCAGATGAGCCAGAATTCAACCCAACCGCGCGCCATGCCGTAGGTGGCGAGCAGCGAGCCGGTGAAGATCCAGGCGTCGGACCAGACCGGTTCGTAGGAGCCGAGGGCGCGGAAGACGGGGGTGAGCAGCAGGGTGCCGGCGACCATCGCGACGACGAGGCCGGCGCGTTCGGTGTTCGTTGCCCACTGCGGGATGACGGCGGCACCCGCGCTCGCGTTACCGCCGGAGGCTCGGGTTGCGCGCCAACGGTACCAACCCCAGATGGACACGGCGATGAACATGACCTGGCGGCCCGCCTGGCCGAGCATGGTCACGGGGTGGGGGCTACCGACGAGGGTACCCAAAAAGACGGTGAGGAGCAGCAGATTGCCGAGGATTCCAACGGGCCATGCCCATACTTTGCGTCGCATGCCACCCAGCGCCGATGCCAGGCCGAATGCGTTGCCGAGGACTTCGCGCACGAGGAGGGATTGATCCCCCACGTGGATCTGTGCGTCGAAGAGCCACCGCAGAATGTCCATGATTCTTTCCTCTCGTGTGTGGACGTATTCCGGATGCGCTGTGTGCGCATCTGCGGCGGCTCCGGGGAGAGGAACAGAACCCATCGATTCCGGGCGCATCACGGGGTGGATGCACCGGCTCCGGTGTGTGAGCAAGGTCTGCGGACCCTTCGGGATACCACGACGAAACGTCGAACACGACCCTCACCGCGTTGTACCGCCGGTGGGGTCGCAGACACCTCCGTGAGGGGCGGGACCTGCCGTTTTCTGCTCGTGCTACCTTCCATCCAGACTGTACTGTCGGCACCGGATTTTCACCGGTTCGGCCGTCTGCCTGCTCGGGTGCTCGGTGGTTCGCCGCCGTAAATAGTCGGGCGGTGAACGCGAGTCTGCTCGATGCGGGCGAAACGGTTCGCGGGCTGTGACCGCCGGTTCGGAATTTCACCGACCCCGGAGCACGATGACGCTTCTGATTATGCCACAGCGCGGGCGGGGCGCATATTTTCTCGCCGCCGGAATAAATTACGTGACAAAATGACGTTTTTTGACGCTCCGTGACGATTGACCGCGCGCGATCCGAGGCTCTTTTAGACATCAGCGTCATGGAATTTATCACGATTTAATAACGATGAAGAGCGTCAAACGGACCAAAGTTCAGGGAGTCTATTTATGCAACCCCCAGAGGGTGTTGAACGACTATCAATAACGCGATGACTAGGAATTATAACAATAAGGTTAAATCATTGGTTGAAGGTTTACTTTAGGCGCGCTTTAAGGTTATTCTATCTACAGGAGCTCCCATCACCGATCATCCGGTTCCATGAGGGCATCGATTATTTTCGGACTCCTCCGAGCGTTTCCTGCAAGATGTTGACTCCTGCCATTGTGGTCTTCACTCCGCACGGGAATGCTTCACCATCGGAAGGAGCGACCACTCCGATTCCTGCCCGATGGAACCGGTATGGGAGCTTCTATAAATCTTCCGGACGGGCACCTCGCCCCGAAGGTCGCATACTCCCGTCTTCTCTGTCTATGCCTACCGTGGTGCGAGATGGAGAACGCGGGAACCTTGCGGGATGGTTTATTCCCGCGCGCTCTGCATTGTCTTGTGGAGTGTGGTGTGTTTGGGTGGCGTATCTGCAGTGCCGGAGCGGATACGCCACCCGTTTTTAACCTGTGAAACGTTTAGTAACCACGCACCCAGGTAAACCGACAGCGCAACCTAACGACAGAACAACCCCTTATTCAACCCAAATTAGGTGTGCTACCTCTGAAACCCAACCACAGACAACCCCTATATCAACCTCACCGAGGGGTA
>NZ_KV810428.1:27888-68316 GCF_001812775.1 Rothia sp. HMSC068F09 | reverse complement strand
CGCCGCAGAGGGGGCACTCCCCCGCGAGCGGCGTCCGGTATGCACTCTCAAACAACCAACCCACGGAAGCCTAACTCCCCCGCACGCCGGTATGCCATCTCTCCCCGCATTTAGCGCACGGAGCACCCGCTTTCTCGGGGATAAATTTCTTGGGATAGATTTCTAGGGGATAAACCAAATGTTCCTAATGGTATCCGGACCTCCCCAGAACATGTGGACCCACGCAGCGGAGGCCAGCACCCCGAGAAGGACCAGCCCCGGGCGGTAGACGCGACTCTTGGGCAGATAGGAGGCCACCAGCAGGGAGAGGGTAAACATCGGCAGGATGATACGAGGCGTGGAGGTAATGGGGAGCCAGAAGATGAAGAGGTATCCGGCGTAGCAGGCCGTCCACAGCCACAGTGCGGGGTGTAGCAGGGAGCGATTGCCCTTGAGCGAAATCCACCAATAGAAGCCCAGGATGAGCGCCACGAAGAATAGCGCCACGATTTCCCAGGGAAGGGATCCGCCAAGGTATTCGTCCCATTGCTTGACCCACTGGATAAAGATAAGGTGTCCCTCTTCAGGCTTGCGACCGCTCCATCCCAGTTCCGTCGCGAGGTACGCATCGGGGCGTCCGGTGCGGAGGGCGGCGTGCAGGGGGTGCACGAAGGCGAAGGAGCACACCACCAGGGCGCTCAGAAGCTGGCCGAGGCGGCCGCGGAACGCAGCCCACGCATCCGAGAGCGATAGCCGCAGGATGCCGCCGGTGCGGTCGCGGTAGTCGGCAACCGTGCACCAGAGCCACCACAGACCCACGAAGGCACCCAGCGGCACACCCACCGGCCGGGACAGGGCCGCGCAAAGGGCCACGGGGAGCAGCAGAAGGTAGCGGTTACGCACCACGCACCACGCGCACAGGGCCAGGAACAGGGTCGAGAGGGCTTCAGCGTAACCGGTGACAAAGATTGGGCTTGCGGGGCTCAGGGCGTACACGGCCAGGGCCCACAGCGCCAGGCGGTTGCGGGATTCATCCCCCGCCTGCGGGCGGGTGTCGAAGACGCCTCGGGCACTCCAGTTCAGGGAACCCACGAAAAGGCGGTAGAGCACGAGGGACAACGCGCACCCGGCCACAAGAGTCACCAGGACCGACGCCAGGCGGTAGTCAATACCGAAAACATTGGATACCCCACCGCTGAGCACCGACTGCAGGGGCATGAACGCCCAGGTGTTGTGGTTTACCGTTCCGTCGGGAAGGAAGGGCAACTCCTGGGGGTAGCCGTGTTTATAGATACGCTCGTAGAAGAGGGCGTCCCAAATGTTCAGGTAAGACAGGTAGTCGAGGCTCCGGTTGACCTTGCTCATGGGATGCTGCAGGTCTCGGGAAAGGGAGAGCGCAAAGATGCCGAAGTGAACCGCGCAGGAAAGAATCCAGATCAGCAGCGCCGGGACCCAGGTGCGGTAGGCGGGCAGCCGACGAATAGGGCGAGCATCCGAGGAATCAGCCGTTGCAGGGAGGGTAGACCGAGCCGTCCCCGCACTCTTCGTCGAGACGCGGGGCTCGTCGGGGGTCAACGCTTGATCGCTGATGTTTGAGGTAGTGGAGGAGGGCGCGGCCCGGTTCAGATGTTTAGCCATACTGCTCTCGAGTGTATAGTCCGATGGGGTTTTGGATACCCTGGTGCTGAAACTGCTATATGTGATGTGTTTTGGTGAATAACTTACCTATAGGATACCGGTAGGTTATGCCGTTACGACGTTGAACGCGGTATCCGCGGGAAATATGACGCAGACTGATTCGTGCGATTTCGACACACGACGCTGAAGCTCTAAATGGCTACCCGGGCAGATAAGAGACACCCCAGCAGCCCCTCCCAAAACGCAACGCTCCCCCGCTACACACGGTAGCTGAGGGAGCGTTACGTCTATCAGGAGCTAAAAGCCCCAGGATGCTTAGTTTTCGACCGAGCGGAATGCCACGACAGCGTTGTGGCCGCCGAAGCCGAAGGAGTTCGAGATGGCGACGACCTCACCGGCGGGCAGTTCGCGTGCCTCGGTGACAACGTTCAGGTCAATCTGCGGGTCCCTGTTGTCAAGGTTGATGGTGCAGGGTGCGGTGCGGTGGTGCAGCGCGAGAACGGTCAGCACGGCCTCGAGAGCGCCAGCGCCACCGAGCAGGTGGCCGGTCATCGACTTGGTTGCGGAGACAGCAATGTCCTTGGTGTGCTCGCCGAAGGTTTCGTGGATCGCGATTGCTTCGGGGAGGTCACCGGCGGGGGTGCTGGTCGCGTGGGCGTTAATATGCACCACGGTCTTGGGGTCGATGTTGCCGTCTTCGAGGGCTTCGCGCAGCGCGCGAGTTGCGCCGAGCGCTGCGGGGTCGGGCGCGGTGATGTGGTAGGAGTCTGCGGAGACGCCGGTACCGGCGAGCTCTGCGTAGACGCGTGCGCCGCGAGCCTTGGCGTGCTCTTCGGACTCGAGGATGAGGGCCGCTGCACCTTCACCCATGACGAAGCCGTCGCGGTCGACGTCGTAGGGACGCGATGCCTTCTCGGGCTCATCGTTACGGGAGGAGAGCGCCTGCATCTTGGCGAATGCCGCCATGGGCAGCGGGTGGATGGCAGCTTCGGAGCCGCCAACGATAACCACGTCGGCCTTGCCGCTACGAATCATCTCGGCGCCAATCTGCATGGCCTCGGTGGAGGATGCGCAAGCCGAGACAACGGTCTGGGCTGCCGCGCGTGCCTTGAGGTTCATAGAAACCGCGGCTGCGTTGCCGTTGGGCATGAGCATCGGCACGGTCATGGGCAGGACGCGGCGGGGACCCTTTTCGCGGAGGGTATCCCAGGCGTCCAGGAGGGTCCACACACCGCCGATACCGGTACCGAAGGCGACACCGGTGCGAAGGGGATCGACTTCCTCGGCAGATTCAGCGTCGGGGCCGGAGAAACCTGCGTCTTCCCACGCCTCGCGAGCTGCGATGAGGGCGAGCTGTCCCGAAGGATCGAGGCGCTTGGCTTCGACCTTGGTGAGGCGGCCGGATTCGAGGGGTTCAACGGCAAGCTGACCGGCGATGTAGACCGGTAGGTCGTATTCCTGAACCCAGGGCTGATCAATCGTGGAGACACCGGAAACGCCCTTGGTGGCGTTTGCCCAGGTGGTGGGGACGTCGCCGCCGATGGGGGTGGTTGCGCCGAGGCCGGTCACCAGCACTTTTCGAGACATTGTGGCACTTTCTCTTGGGTGGTTTTGTGGGTGGTCTATCCGGTGGTGTGTGGATAAAAACCTGTGGTCCCCGGGAGGCTTCGGTGCGCGGGCACGTTTGCGGGACCGGGGGTATGCAGTGGGGGTATGGTGATGCGGCGCGGACCGGTGAGAGCCCGCGCCGCGTCGGTCGCGTTACAGCTTAGGCTGCGTTTGCGATGAAGTCGACTGCGTCGCCAACGGTCTTGAGGTTCTTGACCTCTTCGTCGGGGATGGTAACTTCGAACTTCTCTTCGGCGTTCACGACGATGGTCATCATCGAGATGGAGTCGATGTCCAGGTCCTCGGTGAAGGACTTGTCCAGCTGAACGTCCTCAACCTCAACGCCGGTCTCTTCGTTAACGATCTCTGCCAGACCTGCGAGGATCTCTTCCTTGTTAGCCATTCAGGGGCTCCTTTTGTTATTTCGATGGTCGTCGCACCCACCGGACGGGGGTACGCGTGCATTACCGAGTTTATCGTGTATGCGCTGTGAACGCATGCGGCAACTCGGAGTGTGTGGGGATCCGTGTGGATCCGGCTCGGGGCCGTTACGGAAGAACGACTACCTGAGCTGCGAAGGCAAGACCCGCGCCAAAGCCAATCTGCAGGGCGAACTTACCGGAAAGCTCCGGGTTTTCCTTGAGCAGTCGGTGGGCTGCCAGCGGCACGGATGCGGCGGAGGTGTTGCCGGCATCGACGATGTCGCGCGCAACGGCGACGGTGTCGGGAAGCTTGAGGGTCTTGACCATCTGGTCGATGATGCGGGCGTTAGCCTGGTGCGGGATGAGGGCACCGAGCTCGTCGGGGGTAATGCCGGCTTCTTCAAGGGCCTTCTTGGCGACCTTGGCCATCTCCCAGACGGCCCAGCGGAAGACGGAGGGGCCATCCTGGCGCAGGGTGGGCCAAATCTTCTCGCCTTCCTGCACGGGGTTGGCAACGAAGTCGCGGTTGCGAATGTCGAGAAGGGAGTGGGTCATGCCGACGGTATGCCAGCGGGAGCCGTCCGAACCCCAGACGGTGGGGGCGATGCCGGGCTCGTCGGAGACGCCGACAACTGCGGCACCCGCGCCGTCGCCGAGCAGGAAGGAGATGGAGCGCTCGGTGTTATCGATGAAGTCCGACAGCTTTTCAACGCCGATCACGAGGACGTTCTTGGCGGTACCGGCGCGCACAAGTGCATCCGCCTGAGCGATGCCGTAGCAGAAGCCCGCGCAGGCTGCGGAGATGTCGTAGGCGGGGCACTTGGAGCCAATAGCATTAGCGACGATGGTAGCCAGAGAGGGAGTTGCGTAGGGGTGCGAAATGGTCGAGATGATGACCGCTTCGATATCTTCGCCAGCTACACCGGAGGACTGCAGGGCGTCCTTTGCGGCACCGATGGCGAGGTCGGTGACGGACTGGTTCTCGCTGGCGCGGTGGCGAGTAATGATGCCGGTGCGCTGACGAATCCACTCATCGGAGGAGTCGATGGCCTCGACAATGTCATCGTTGTGCACGATGACCTCGCCGCGGGCGGCACCGTAGCCGAGGATGCGGGAGTAGCGGTTGATCTCGTACTGCTTGAGGGTAGTCACGTATTCAATCCTTTATGCTGTTGCGGCTCGCAGGCTGCGGGCTGCTGTCTATGGGGTGAAGCTGAGTCGGTGCCCGTACTTAGGCCTTGAGGGCGTCGAGGTCCTCGGGAGTGTTGATGGCGGTCCCGGGGACGCCGCGCATGGCGCGCTTGGCCAGGCCGACGAGGGTGCCGGCGGGGGCCACCTCGATAATGCCCTCGACGTTACGGTCGAGCAGGGTTGCCATGCACAGGTCCCAGCGCACGGGGCTGGTGACCTGCGAAACCAGGGTCTGCACGAACTCTTCACCCGAGGTGACGACGGAGCCGTCACGGTTGGTCAGAAGCAGCGAGCTCGGGTCGGAGACCTTGAGGGAATCCGCAAATTCCTTGAGGGCGGGGACGGCCGGTGCCATAGCCTCGGTGTGGAATGCACCGGCCACCTTCAGGGGAATCACGCGGGTGCGGGCCGGCGGGTTGGCGGCGAATTCCTCGATGGCGGGGATGGGGCCTGCGGCAACAATCTGGCCGCCGCCGTTGGAGTTTGCGGCAACCAGGCCTGCTGCGGCGATGGCCTCGCGAACGGTGTCTTCAACGCCGCCGAGGACTGCGGCCATGCCGGTCGGGGAGGCAGCGGCTGCCTCCGCCATGCCGTTGGCACGCACGCGCACGAAACGCATGGCGTCTTCCTCGCTGAGCACGCCGGCCAGGGCGGCGGCGGTGATTTCACCGACGGAGTGTCCGGCAAAGACGAGCTCTTCACCCTCGAGATCCTTGAGCGCGAGGCGACCGGTCACGATACCCGCTGCCACGATGAGGGGCTGGGCAATGGCGGTGTCCTTGATGGTTTCCTCTTCGGCTTCGGTGCCGTAGTGGATCAGGTCGATACCTGCAGCCTCGGAGAGTCGTTCCAGGTGCTCGCGCACCCCTTCAATCTCAAGCCAGGGGCTCAGAAAGCCCTTCTTCTGGGATCCCTGACCGGGGCAAACGAGTGCGCGCATGCGGTGCGACCTTTCTGATTTTGGTACTCGTACGCGGCGCCGCAACGGGTGCGGCACCCTCGGATAATCTGTTACCTATGCTACCGCGTTCCACTGCCGTGCATAAAGTTTCAGCGTAAGTTGAACGGTGTATAGCTTAGAGCGAACGTACCCCGCCCATATAGAGAGACGACCCCGGGCGGCCCAACGACGCATTGCCAGGGGCCTCTCCCCCGTGGGTTAGGCCCGGGGGTGGGCGCGGGCATAGGTCTCGGCCAGGCGCCGCATCGACACGTGCGTATAAATCTGCGTTGTCGCAAGCGATGAGTGCCCCAGTAGCTCCTGCACCGAACGGATGTCGGCACCGCCATCGACCAGGTGGGTCGCCGCTGAATGACGCAGAACGTGCGCGCCGGAGGCCTGAGTGTTCTCCACGGTGCGCAGCAGGCGCGTCAGGTCCTCACGAATCTGACGGCTATTGGCCCGCCCGCCGCGAGGCCCGATGAACAGCGCCGTCACCCCGCTTGAGCCCTCGGGAATCCACTGCGGACGCCCCTTGGAAACCCAGCGGTTGAGGGCTTTGAGAGCCGGGGTTCCCAGCGGAACCACTCGTTCCTTGTTGCCCTTGCCCAGCACGCGCACCGTCTTATTCATGCGGTCGATGCTCTGCAGGTCCAGGCCGGTGAGTTCGGAGATGCGCATCCCGGAGGCGTAGAGAACCTCAACGACGGCTTCCAGGCGTAGCAGACGAGGGTTCCGGGGGTCTTCGGCCCGTTGCCGCTGAACGTTTTCGATGAGCTGGCTCATCTGGTCTCGGCTGAGCACAGGCGGCAGATGGCTCTCGCGCTTGGGGGTGCGCATACCGCGCGTGGGATTGGCCTGCACAAGCTCTTCCTCCTGTGCCCAGGAGAAGAAGGTTCGCAGGGTCGAGCCTCGACGGGCCACGGTCGAGCGGGCAGCACGGCGCAGGTGAAGCGAGCCGAACCATTCGCGAATGAGGGAGGCATCGATGCTGTCCACATGCCGCACGCCACGACGAGCCACGTAGCCGAAGAACCCCTCCAGGTCTGATACGTAGGATCGGATGGTCTCCTCGGAACGGTGCTTTTCGTAACGCAGGAAGCGTTCGAACCGCTCGATAACCGGGCGGAAGACCTCACCCGAGACGCCCAGGGCCGATTCACCGTTTGCCGATTCGCCGGAGGCCCGGCCCTCCGGTTCTGCCATCGGTCGGGTGTAGGCAACGGGAAGCGTGGTCGAGGGAGCATCCCGGCTCGTGTCGGACTGCGCAGGATGCGCCGGCTGGTTCATAGCGTCTCCTCTCGACCTCTTGGGTAACTGCCGTAGTACCGGTGGACGGGTACCGATGCGCGCCTCCCAGGGGTGGCACGATGCGTCGGGGTGCAACCGGCTCTCCCCATTCTAAGCGTTGGCTTGCTCCACGGGCCTACACGAGGGCTAAGCCTACACGAGGCCTAAACCTCAGCTGGCGGTGACGCAAGGTGCATCACCGCGTTGAGGTGGAGCCGGGGTGGAGCCTCTCCCCGGCTGTCTTCTCACGCTCCCTTCTTCGGGGGCATCTTACGCCAGCTGGTGCCGTTGCTCTCGGCCAGGCCCAGCCGTTCCAGTTGAGCAAGATCCATCATGACCTCTCGAGCGCCCAGCCCCAGAGCACTGGCGATATCGTCCACACCGCGGTAAGAACGCAAGCCCAAATCGTCCCACACCCTTCCCTGCCGTTCCGTAAGGTCGTCAAGAACGGTGGAGGCCGCCGACTCCTCGGCATCCCAGTCCCCGGCGTGCTCGGCGCCAAGCTCGTATCCCGCGGCGGCATCGTACTCCAACAGGTCGGCAGCCTCCGTCAAAATCTGGGCGAGACCGTCGCGCAGCAGGCGGTTCGTGCCCACCGAGTTGGGCGAGTTAATCTGCCCGGGAACAGCCCAGAGGGGGCGACCTATTTCGAGGGCGTGGCGTGCGGTGTTGAGCGCCCCGGAGCGCCAGCGGGCTTCAATCACGACCGTGTGCCTGGCCAGCCCCGCAATGAGGCGATTGCGTTCAAGAAAACGCCAGCGGGTCGGGGTGTTACCGATGCTCACTTCGCTCATGATGAGCCCGCGCTCGACGATGTTTTTGAGCGTATCGCCGTTCTGAGCCGGGTAGAGACGGTCCAAGCCTCCGGCCATGAATGCAACGGTGGGTAGCTCAGCGGTGCTGTGGGTGAGGGCCGCGCGATGAGCCGTGATGTCGATGCCCATCGCACCCCCGGAGATCACGAGGTACCCCCGGCGGGCGAGCTCAGCAGCCAGGTGCGTGGTCGCCTCGCTACCGTAGATGCTGGGGTCTCGCGAACCCACCAGGGCAGCGCTCGGCAGGTTAGCAAGGTCGAGCAGATGCCGTGAATCCCCCAGGCACCACAGTCCGTAGGGTTGGGCCGGGCCCAGGTCGCGGAGCTGTTCGGGCCAGAGCGGGTCGGCGGGGGTAACGAGCCACGCACCGAAGGTGGCGGCCATATGGGCCTCGGAGGCCAGGGTGCGTTCCATACGGCGGTGCCAGCGCAGACGGCGGGTTGCGAGTTCGGCGTGGAAGGCATCGCGGTTCATCTGATGCTCTCCGGGGCGGTAGTAGTCGCACGTATTCGTCATGAGTCGGGGGCTCTTCTCGTCGCCCACGACCCCGCGTAGAAAATCGCCAATCTGCGGGTCCGGTTCGCCCAGCTCCCAGATCTCGGACGGCACCCTTTCGCCGGTGAGCAGGTAGTACACCGTGAGGGGCGTTCCCAGGCAGGCGAGCGCCTCAACCACAAGCTCATCGGCCGGTTCTGCGCAACGCATCAGCTGGGCGGTACAACAGCGCACGTATTCGCGGCACGCGGCGGCAAGCTCTTCGGGGCTAAGGCCAGGATCGAAGAGCGGAGGTAGCCCGCCGGGTTCCTCGTTCGCAAAAACTCCGTCGGGTTTCTCAGCTCCGGATTTTTCCTCCCGGGCATCAGCCTTTTGAGGGTCGCCGATAGTCTCCTCCGCGCCCCTCTCCCCCGCGACCGCCGAGGGCTCAGGGGCTGCCGAGGGCTCCGCATTTGCCGAAGGCTCAGCGTTCATCAAAGGCTCAGCGTTCATCGAAGGGTCGGCGTTCATCGAAGGGTCGGCCGTCGACGTACCGGAGTCTACATCTTCTTGCCCATCCTGCGGGTTGGGCAGGTACACCGGGTTGAGGCACGCGGCGAGATATCCCGGCTCGCGCGCGGCGCTATAGGGGCTCGGCGAGGGCTCGTTCCCCAGGGAAAGGATGTGCCGGGCCCGCCAGCGGGTCATGGCCCGCAGGTCAAAGTCTGCCTCCAGGGCAAGCTCTCCCTGCACGTACCCCTGCCCCTTCGGCTTAGTTCCGGTCGCGGCGTGTGACGCCCCCTCTCGGGCGTTCTCCTTACTCCGTTTCGTACCGTGACGAGTGGCGGCTGAGCGGCGGTTTATGGTTGAGGTCATTGTTGTTCTCCCCTATCATCATTGATTTTCACGTCTTGAAGACCCTTGGTTCGCGTGCACCACGCGTTAGTGCAGCTGGCCCTGTTGGCGTAGGAACAGGGCCACGTCCAGGTGTTCCCGGCTCGGGTATGCGGCCCCTTCCAGGTCGGCCAGCGTCCAGGCGATGCGCAGCACCCGGTCGTAGCCGCGCGCCGTCAGGTTTCCCCGGTCGACAGCGGCGTTGAGCTCGCCGGTGAGTTTCGCGTCCAGGCGCAGCGGGCCGCGCAGAATCTTGCCGTTCATCTCCGCGTTCGTCTTCAGACCGTAGGGTTCTAATCGCTCGCGCTGAGCCTCACGGGCAGCCAGCACGCGCTCGCGAATCTGCGCCGAGCTCTCATTCATCTGACCTCCCGCAAGCTCCGTGGACGAGACCTTCGGGACCGTCACGTTGACGTCAATGCGGTCCACGAGCGGCCCGGAAAGACGCCCGAAGTAGGCGCGTCGCTCCCGGGGCGCGCAGGTGCACTCGGTACCGAGCCCCACGTTCATGCCGCAGGGGCAGGGGTTGGCGGCCAGAATCAGCTGAAAACGCGCGGGGTACGTGGCGGATGCGGTGGAACGGTCCAGGGTTACAACCCCGGATTCGAGGGGCTGACGTAGGGAGTCGAGGACCGTGCGTTTGAATTCGGGGGCTTCGTCGAGAAAGAGCACGCCGCGGTGTGCTTTAGAGACGCATCCGGGCCGAGGAATACCGCTGCCGCCTCCCAAAATTGCCGGCGCGGAGGCGCTGTGATGCGGAGCCTCGAAAGGAGGCTCACGTACCAGTTCGCTGAGTGCTTCACCCGCCGAGCAGAGGGAGCGGATAGCGGTCACCTCCATCGCCGCATCGTCGTCTAGGGGCGGCAGGATGCTCGGCAACCGCTCGGCCAGCATGGTTTTGCCCGATCCGGGAGGGCCGGTGAGGAGCATATGGTGCCCACCGGCCGCCGCGATTTCCAGGGCGAAGCGGCCCTGCGCTTGACCGGCTACGTCGCTCATATCCGAAGGAATACCCGCGCTTTTCTTGGGGCGGGCCTTCTCCTCGGGGTTCGGTGCGGGCGGGTAGGTTAGCTTCTGGGTCTGTGCCCCCAGAGCCGCGAACACCTCGGCCAGACAGCGGAATCCGCTCACCTGTGCGCCGGGGATGAGGGCCGCCTCCTCCGCATTTTCGGCGGGGACGATGACCCTGCGGTGCCCGGCGGCAACCGCGGCCTTCACGGCGGGCAGGATGCCCGGAACCGGGCGAATCGTCCCGTCGAGGCCCAGCTCCCCCAGGAACACACTGTCCCCGCTCGGGTGTAGCTTCTTCTCGGCCTGCAGTGCGGCCACCACAATGGCCAGGTCGAAGGCCGATCCGCGCTTAGGCAGGGTTGCCGGGGTCAGGTTGACGGTGAGCCGATGCTGGGTCAGGGTAATTCCGGTGTTCTTGGCTGCGGAGCGAACGCGCTCCTTGGACTCGTTGAGGGCGGTATCGGGCAGGCCCAGCAGCACGAAGCCTGGAAGTCCCTGCGAGATATCGGCCTCAACGTCAACGATGTGCCCGCTCAGCCCCACGAGGGCTACGGAGTAGGTGCGTGAGAAACCCATTACGCCACCCCCTTCAGGTGTTCGAAGGTAAAGGTTTCGCAGGTTCCGGTCACCGCAATCGCGTCGATGCGAAAGCGCGCGAAGTCCAGGCTCTCGCGCAGGCGGCACCAGAGAATCGCCAGGGAACGGGTGCGGCGCGCCTTGTCGCGGCCGATGGCGGCGAAGGGGTGCCCAAAGTCCTCGGTGCTTCGGGTTTTGACCTCGATAAAGACGAGCTCATCGTCGGGGTCAATCGCGACAATATCGATTTCGCCGCGAATCTGTTCGTGCTCCAGCCCGGCGGGCGGTCGCCAATTGCGGTCTACGATGCGGTAGCCGTTCGCCTCAAGGATGCGGCTGACCACCTCTTCGCCCCAGCGTCCGACGCCGTGGGCTCGGGGCAGGGCCCGCGGGACTGCGGCGGGGTTCTTCCGGGCGCGTCGTGCGCCTCTGCGGGGCGAGCCACCAGGTTCGTTCGTTCGGGGCGCCTGTGCGGTTGTCTGCGTTGCGATGCTCTGAGGTTCGGGGGTCACGATTCCCTCCCACGGTAGATGGCTTGGTCGTGCTTCTACTGTGCCCGGGCAAACCGGGCCAAGGAATCGGAAAGAAAAAACTGTGGATAACCTCGGCCGCATCGCGGTCAGGGAGGTTATCCACAGCTTCTTATTTGAAATTTTAGGGGTATTTTTTCAAAAACCCGTCGAGGGGAACGTCATATACACACCGGCTACCGGAACACTAGGCGCTAAAATCCGGCATCTCGGGGACCGTGAATTCCTGGTTGGGCAGGCGCTCCTCCACGTTCACATCGCGCACCGAGTAGGCGTGCACCTTCTTCACAAAGCGGTTGGAGCGGAACACATCCCACACCCAGACATCGCTCATGAGCACCTCGAAGTAGAGGGTGCCGTCCTGCACGTGCGGGGTCACATCCACCTGATTTGCCAGGTAGAAGCGCCGGTCGGTTTCCACCGCGTAGCTAAAGAGCGACATGACGTCCTTGTACTCGCGGTACAGCGCCATCTGGGCTTCCGTCTCGTAGTTTTCGAGGTCTTCTGCGCTCATTCTTCCTCCTACAGTCATTCTCTGCTGCGCGTGCGACTCGGGTGTCTCTCAGCGGGTATCTCACCAGCATTGTGGGGTGCTCCGAGCAATACTCAGGCTCCCTCAACGGCGCTTTCCCCTAGCGTTCGGGGCTCTTCTCCCCGGATGCACGGGCCCGCTGCGCAGCCGCTATCTGCTCGGCGGTGGCCGGTAACGACCAGGACAGGCGGTGCATCGGGCTGGGGCCCCGCGCGCTGATTGCCTCACGGTGAGCGGCCGAGCCGTAGCCCTTGTTCTTCGCCCAGCCGTACCCCGGGTGAACCCCGTCGAGGGCCACCATCAGCTCGTCTCGCTCAACCTTCGCCACCACAGAGGCAGCCGCAATCGAGGCGCACTTGTAGTCGCCCTTGATGACCATGGTCACGGGCATAGCCGCGGGTTCTCCCACCCCTTCCCAGGCCCCGGCCAGCAGAGCGTCGTAGCGCGCCTGTGCCGGGTCCGGTGCCAGCGCGCTGAACAGGTCCTCCTGCGGAGGGGTGAACCAGTCGTGCTTACCATCGAGTAGGGCGGCATCGGCGCGGTAGCCTCGGCGTGCCAGAGCAGCCAGGGCCCGCTGGGCGGCAAGCCGCAACGACAGGGTCATGCCCAGCGCATCCACGTCCTGCGGGTCCACGTGGCCCACCTCGACGGCGCACCAGCGGCGGATCTCGGGGACCATGGATTCGCGGCGCGCAGGCGAGAGGGCCTTGGAGTCAATCAGCCCGCCCACCTCAAGGGTGGCGTCCGGGCTAAGAATTGCGACGCCCACGCTGACCGGGCCGGCCATGGAGCCGCGTCCCACCTCGTCGATACCCGCCACCGCGCGAGCCCCCGCCTCGAAGAGTCGCTTCTCATGCTCCAGGTCGGCGGCGGGCTTTGGCGCCCGAGGCTTCGCAGCCTTGGACTTCTCCGCTTTTGCGGGTTCCTCAGCCTGTGCGCTCACCGTCACGGCCTCTCTCCTACTGCTCGGGGGTCGAGGTCGGAGAGGGAACCGAGGAGAACACAGAGCTCTCGTCGGTCAGCAGGCCGAAGTGGTTCAGCGGCCAGGCCACCACGAAGACGTTACCCTGAACGTCATCCTTCGAGATGAAGGCGGTGCCGTCAGAGATGTGGTAGCGGGAATCCGCGGAGTTGCTACGGTGGTCACCCATCACGAAGTACTTGTCCTTGGGCACGGTCACCTTGAAGGCCAGCTCGGAGGGCTGGTTGCCCGGGTACAGGTAGGGCTCGTTAATCTCCACGCCATTGACCTTGATCTTGCCGGAGCCATCACTCTCCACCACGTCACCGGGAGTGCCGATAACGCGCTTGACCAGGTAGTTCGAAGAGGTATCGGGCAGAACACCCACGAAGGAGAGGCCTTCCTTAATGGGGTTGCTGCTCTTCTGGGTCGAAGGAATCCAGCCCTGCGAATCTTTGAACACGATGACGTCGCCGCGCTTGGGCTCATTGAAATAGGAACCCGCCACGTTGATGAACACGCGGTCGTTGACCTGCAGGGTCTGCTCCATCGAACCGGAGGGAATGTAGAAACCGCGCAGCAGGAAGGTCTTAATCAGGAACGCAATAATCAGAGCGTAGAGAACCACGGTACCGCCCTCACGCACCTGAACCCAGGCCCACTCGCCCAGGCGGTCCTCCTCGCGGGCCTTAGCGAAGGTCAGCTCGGCCTGCTCGGCGCGCTTGGCCTTGCGGCGCTCCTTGGCGGTCATGGCCGAGGGGTCCTTGGGCTTCTCTTCGCCCTTCTCAACGCTCTTATCGGCGGTGGTTGCGGCGTCCTCTTCTACCGAGCCCTTGGTATCAGGTGCTTCCGCGGGCTGAGCGGATGCGCTCGCCGCCTCGGCAGCGGCGGGTCGAGCGTCGCCTACGTGGGATTCCTCGCCCTGTTCGGAGGAGGCCAGCTCGGCCTGTTCACGTTTCTTCTCTTCGGCCAGACGCGCGGCGTACTCCTCCATCTCACGGCGCTCGCGACGGGATTGGGGCTTATATCCCTCGGGATAGGGGCTGTTGTTCGCAGTCGTCTTGTCATCTGCCATGCTGAAGAGCCTTTCGTTTGAGAGACATGTAGGCCAACCTGAGTGAGGCGGTACCTAGCTATTGTAACGAGAGCACCCGTGCCGCCGCCTCTTTGACTCGTATAGCGAAGCTCCGCCGAGCCCTACGGCTCGCCGACAGCAGGGGCCGCGGGAGTGCTCCTCCCCCGCTTCTAGACAGCGCATCACCGTATTCGGGGTGCTCGCCCGGATACGCAAAAACCGCCCCACACTCCGCACGGGTGCGGATGGGAGCGGTTTGCAACAGAATTCTGAATCTATAAAGATTAGAACTCGCGCTTCTCGCGGATACGAGCAGCCTTACCGTGGCGGTCGCGCATGTAGTACAGCTTTGCACGACGGACGTCACCGCGGGTCACAACCTCAATCTTCTCGATGGAGGGAGAGTGAACGGGGAAGGTACGCTCAACACCAACGCCGAAGGAAACCTTGCGGACGGTGAAGGTCTCGCGAACGCCTGCACCCTGGCGGCCAACGACGAAGCCCTTGAAGACCTGGATACGGTGGTTCTTACCTTCAACGATCTTAACGTGAACGTTCAGGGTGTCACCGGGGCCGAAGGCGGGGATGTCGTCACGGAGGGACTTCTTGTCGAGGAAGTCAAGAGTCTGCATAGTTGTAGATCTCCAGAGCCATCTGCCGCAGGTCAAATAGACTCAGATTGCTCTGCCCCACTGCGGGACAGAAAACTTGATGCTTCGGACAGGATTGGTGCCCGAAGGCTGACACCGTTGGTCGCTCTCCCCCCTGCGGCAGGGGCGTGCCCGATGTCAACACAATGTCCCATTATCCCAATGCACCCGCCTTTATGCAAGCATCCGGGGAGCACTTTTAGAAGGGGGGTTCGTCACTCTGAGCTCCCCCACCCTGGGATGCGCCACCCTGCACGCCCCCGCCCGGTGCTCCCGTAGCCTGCGCTCCAGCGCTCTGAGCCACCGCGTTCGGCAACTCGGCGTTCTGGGGCACATGCGATACCGTATCCGGCGCGCTCTGCGGCGTATTCGGTAGCGCGCCCAGCGGGGAATCCTCGTGGATTGCGCGCTTCTCCACGGTGCGAGCAAAGGAACTGGTGCCATAGTTCAGGTCGTGGCCGATGCCCTGCGCGTCAATCTCCACGGTAGTTCCCTGCGTGCCGTCCTCGCGGTTCCACCGGTTGATGCGCTGACGCCCGCTAATGACGAGCGGCTGCCCCTTCTGCACCGAGACGGCGATGTTCTGCGCCAGGCGGCGGTAGGCCTTGATGGTGTACCAATTGGTCGTGCCCTCCTTCCAGGTTCCGGTAGCGTCCTGCCAACGCGGGGTGCTGGCCAGGCGGAAGTTCACGACGGGCACGCCGTTCGGCAGGGCCGCCAAGGTCGGGTTGGATGCGGTGAATCCGCGGATTACGATGGTGTCGCTCACGATATCTCCTATGATTTCTTGGGGTTAACCCCGGGCTAAAGCCTCTGCACCGGCTGGCCCGAACCGGTTGAGGGGCCTCCGTTCGGGCTCCCGGTCGGTTGCCCCAGGTTGGGTTGGGCCGGTTGACAGCCTCAGTCAAGTTGGGCCGGCAAGTTACCCGGTCGGCTCTTCGGGTAGGTTTCTTCTACTGTGCCGCGTGCGCCGCCACCGGGCGCCCGCCCCTCGCGCATCTGTGGATAATTCACGGTCTTATCGCGCTACCATCCCACCTGTGGACGAAATATTTGAACGTTTGGGGTAGTTTTTTCAAAAAACCGACGCGAGGAACCGTCATTGGAACGAATTATGACGCCATCCGCCTCCTCGCTCCCCTCCTCGCAGAGGCGAGCTAATTCACGGCGAGTGAGTTACCTTTTACACCGCAAGCCCTCTATCCTTGATGGAGCGGCGACCCGCTGCTTTGACCAATACCTGACCGATACACCGTGCTACCCCCGGAGTTTCCGTGAGCAAAAAGCCCATGAACAGCAACGACCTGCCCACGCTGCAGGATCTTCAGCGGATTCAACGCAACCTACCCAGGCTCCCCGAGTCCATGGACCCGCAGAAGAAGCGCCTCATCTACGGCCTACTGGCCCTTCTGGCCATCATTCTGCTGATTGTCGGCATGATCTACGTGAGCAAGCACGGCGAGGGCGGCCTCTTCGGTTCGGAGTCTTCGACCTCCACTACCGACGACGATGACGCCAACGTAGCAACCGAGACGCTCTCCGAGGTCAAGAACCCGTACAAGGCGGTTGATCCCGCGACCGCGCTCGCACCGGATCTGGCCACCGCGAAGAGCGAGCTGGCATCCCTGCAGGTGAAGGAACGCGCATCGAAGGCTGGCTACTCCCGTGAACAGTTCGGCCCCGCCTGGGATGACGTTGACGGCAACAAGTGCAATACCCGCGACGACATTCTGCGCCGCGACCTGACCAACGTTCGCTTCAAGGTCAGGACCCACGCATGCACCGTCATTACCGGCACCCTGGATGACCCGTACACCGGCAAGACCATCGAGTTCAAGCGCGGCAAGAAGACCTCCGCGGCCGTACAGATTGACCACGTGGTGGCTCTGTCGAACGCATGGCAGACCGGCGCGCAGGATCTGACCGCAGAGCAGCGCCGCCAGCTGGCAAACGACCCCGAGAACCTGCTCGCCGTGGACGGCCCGGCCAACCAGCAGAAATCCGATGCGGACGCCGCCGAGTGGCTGCCGAGCAACACCGCCTACCGCTGCACCTACGTGGCTCGTCAGGTACACGTGAAGGCGAAGTACAAGCTGTGGGTCACCGCGGACGAGAAGAAGGTTATGGAGCGCGTGCTCAACTCCTGCAAGGACACGAACCCGACCAAGAAGTAACGTGCCCCACATCTTTGCGGTAGCTCAAGGGTATAAAGAAAACCGCCCCGCACCCCCGTTGAAGGGTGCGGGGCGGTTTTCGTTACGGCGCCCCAGGAGGGAATCGAACCCCCGACCAAGAGATTAGAAGGCTCCTGCTCTATCCTCTGAGCTACTGGGGCCTCCCTCTAGGGTACACGAGTCCTGGCTGTTCCCCGCACGTTTGGACGCCCATGGGAACCGTCAGGGCGGAACACGCGAGGGGGTTAGCTCCGCGTGGAGCCGGTCAGCACCTCGCGATCCTGCTTCTTCGCCTCGCGGCGGCGTGCACGGCGGCTCGATGCGCCGGGGAACAGCTGCCACCACAGGCGAATCGCGGTGCGGCGCACCTGCGTGGGGCGGAAGCTCACGTACACCATACGGCGGGTTGCCGGGTCGAGGACCATGAGGTACACAATGTAGCCCAGGCAGACCACCGTTGCGATAAGTCGGCCCATATCCTGGTTGAAATCGCGCAGATAGGGCGAAACGTTCAGCTGGTCGCTCACTGCGTAGGTGACGAAGAAGAGCGTGGTAATGAAGTACCACATGAGCTGGAAGTGCGAGCGCAGGCCGGTTGCCGCGAGCATCGGGATAGCCCAGAGCAGGTACCACGGCTGAATCATGGGGCTACACAGGAGCATGAACAGGATAGCCAGGCCGGCGTGGCGCACGATGTTGCGGTCGCGTCCGACGAATGCCATTGCTACCGCTCCGAGCATACCGATGCCCTTGCCGACGGTCTCGATGAGTTTGCGGATGACCTCGAAGGTATCCCCCTGCGTGAAGAGGGATGCCGCGCCAATCACCAGGCCGAAGGGGGTGTACCAGATGTACTGGCCGCCGGTCGTGGACAGCGCCTTGATCCAGCCGAATTCCAGTCCGGTTGCCCAGCCCATGAGCGCCATTTCGGCGAGCAGGAGCACGCCGGAGAGCGCCCAGAACACGAACTTGCGCGGCCAGGAGGCGTTCTTGCCGGCCCAGAGCAGGCCCACGAAGGGCAGCACCACGAGGGCGAGGGGCTTGACCGCCACGCCGAGAGCCACGAAGGTCACGCCGAGCGGTCCACCCCAGAGGGTGTCGCGGTAGCGCTTGGCGTAGTAGAGGCCACCGAGCATGAACATGGTCATGAGCGAGTCATTATGACCGCTGGCGATAAATGCCGCGATGAAGAGCGGGTTGGGGCCAATCTGCCAGAGGGCGCGAGCCTGGTTGAATCCGTGAACTTTGGCAAGGTTTGCCACAAAGAAGAGGATGCCGATAACCGCGAGCACGGAGAGCAGACGGAAATAGAAGATGGACAGGTCTACATCTTCGCCAGCTAAGCGCACAATCCATTCTTCAAGCTTGAGCGAGAGGGGACCGTAGGGCGGCGGAGATTCTGCCCATTGCGGGTCGGCGCCGTTCTGCATGAAGTTCGAGATTTCGGAGACACCGTGCTTGTACGGGTTGAGGCCGTGCGCCATGACCATGCCCTGACCGTAGTAGGAGAACATGTCGCGGCTGTAGATGGTGAAGGCGAAGACCTGCGGCAGGGACCAGCTGGTGATGACGGCAATCATCCACCGCATGGCGTTGGGCTCGTTCCAATCGCCCATCTTCTGGTAGATGCGCAGCCATTCACGGCACATGATCATGGCGCCGAGGGCCAGCAGGATAATGCCGGCGATGACCCATACGGCGTCAAACCTGATGGCACGAATCAGGTCGTAGCGCCAAAAGTTGGAGCTGTCCGAGAGCCATCCGACGGTGTAGGACCCCAGGGTGACCATGATTGAGCCGATGGTGCCAATGACGAGCGTTCGCAGACGGTGGTTATTGACGTAATCCAGCAGCCGGGGTGAGAGGGGTGTGTCGTGTGCTCTGGCGGCGGCGAGCCGGCGTGCGGGCTCTTTCAGTGAGCGCATTACTCCCTTTCTGTATGCGTCGTCTCTTTGGCTTTTATCATACCCGAGCGCTTCACCGGAGCCCGGCGGATTCGGGTGCGAGCGCGCGGTGTGGACACCGCCTCTGCACACACCTGAGCGTTCTTATACGTTCCGACTATGTTCCCGACGCGCGGAGGGGCGGGCGGGCGCGAATGAGGGTAGAGTTGGAGTGTGAGTATTTCTAGTGAACGTATTGTATGGATTGACTGCGAGATGACCGGCCTCGACGTGGCCAATGACGCCCTGATTGAGGTGGGCGTTCTGGTCACCGATGCCGACCTCAACATTTTGGGTTCGGGCGTGGAGTTCGTCATTAAGCCCGGCGACGAGTCCCCCGCGGGTGCGGTGGAGAACATGAACGACTTCGTGCGTTCGATGCACGAGTCCTCGGGTCTGCTGGACGACCTTGAGAACGGCGTGTCGATGGATTACGCCCAGGAGCAGGTGCTCCGCTACGTGAAGAAGTATGTTCCTGTGGCGGGCAAGGCGCAGCTGGGTGGTAACTCGGTGGGCATGGATAAGCGCTTCCTGGAACGTTACATGCCGCAGGTGATGGACCACCTGCACTACCGCGTGATTGATGTGTCCACGATTAAGGAGCTGGCTTCGCGCTGGTACCCCGCCGCCCGTCACAGCGCCCCGGTGAAGACCGGTCACCACCGCGCGCTGGGCGATATTAAGGATTCGATTGACGAGCTGAAGTACTACCGTCGCGCAATTTTTGTGGAGCAGGGTCCGGATGCCGTGGCCGCCGCTAAGATTGCCCGCGAGGTTGAGGCGGAGCGCGTCGAGCTGGAGGCGAAGGCCGCCGAACCTGCCGAGCAGTAGCCGAACGCTACGCAACGGCGCCTGAGCGCGATGTAGCTGTGCACCGGGGATGCGCGTCCTGCGGGCCCACGAGGATGTCCCGGGGCGTGCGTCCGGCGCGTCCCAACTCCCATCTCAAACTGTAACGAGCATCACCCAATCTCAGCTTGGCAGGGTTCGTGAACTCATGTACAGTAGTATCCGTTGCACATCGCAAGGGAAACCAAGCGAAGCACATGGTGGTCGTAGCTCAGTTGGCAGAGCGCCTGGTTGTGGTCCAGGAGGTCGCGGGTTCAACCCCCGTCGATCACCCCGATGGAAAGGGTCGTTATGGTTATCCGTAACGGCCCTTTCGCTTTACCCTCACCTCGGTTTACCCGCGCAAGGTTTACCGGAGCAAAACTTTTACACCAGCATTTTCAACCCTTCGAACGAGAACAGCACGCCCCGCGACTTCATGCGGCAGGCGCACCCAATAAGTTCCCGTTCAACACAAGCAAAGGATGATTCCGTGGCTATTCGCCCCATCGTTATTCACGGCAACCCCGTTCTGCACCGCCCCGCGGCACCCGTCACCGAGTTTAATGATGAGCTCAAGGAGCTCGTGGCTGACATGTACGAAACCATGGACGCATCCAACGGCGTGGGTCTGGCAGCACCGCAGATCGGTGTGGGCCTGCGCATCTTCACCTACAAGATGGAGAACGAGGACGGCGTTCCCCCGCGCGGCTGCATCATTAACCCGGTGCTGACCCTGGGCAAGATTTCTACCGCTGACCCGGACCCCTATGAGGAGGAAGAGGGCTGCCTCTCCTTCCCCGGTTACGGCTTCCCCCTCAAGCGCGCCGAGTGGGTCACGGTGAACGGCCTTGACGAGCACGGCAACCCCGTCCATTTTGAGGCGACCGGCTGGTTCGCACGCTGCATGCAGCACGAGACCGACCACCTGGACGGCAAGCTGTACGTGAACCGCCTGAACAAGAAGTGGACCAGCAAGATGAAGAAGGTCGTCAAGAAGGAAGGCTGGACCGTGGACGGCAACTCGTGGATGCCGGGCGTGGACCCCGATCCCTTCGGCCACTAATCGCGGGCTCCCCTAGAGCCTTCCCAAAGGCCGGGCGGGCCTCCCGCAAATCTTTAAAGCGAAGACCGCGAACGCGCTAGAAAATGCGTTCGCGGTCTTCGCTTACCATCTGCGGATGGTGACGTGAAAACGGGTCGTCCTATGAGCCGGGTTCTGTCTAAAACGCCGCCCGAAGGGGCGTTTCGAGGCAATCATCTATCTAGAACGTACGTTGCCGCACGTCTCAAGCAGCCTACCCGAATACGCACCCCGAGAACCGGGGATCGGGCGCACTACCCTACCATGGCGCATCCTATTTGACCTTGCTCCGGATGGGGTTTACCTAGCCGGGCACGTCACCGCGCCCGCTGGTGGTCTCTTACACCACCCTTTCACCCTTACCGCGGCGAACCGCGGCGGTTTACTTTCTGTGGCACTGGCCTGCGGGTTACCCCGAGTGGATGTTATCCACCATCCTGTGCTGTGGAGCCCGGACTTTCCTCGAAGCATCCGAGTGCCTCGCGATTGCCCGGACGACCCGTTTTCACCCCACTCATTATACGCATACCTCTTGGGGCGGTTATTTACCGGGTTCGTCTCGCGGGTACGCTGGAATCTCGCGGATGCGCTGGCAGCCTGCCGGGTACACTGGGTAGATGCTAATTCTTCTTCCCCCTTCCGAAGGTAAGACCCCCGCCCCGGCTGGCAATGCGCCGGTTTCTTTCGCTGACCTCTCGTTCCCTGAGCTCACTTCCGAGCGTGAGAGCGTCCTGGAGGAGCTGACCGCGGTCAGTTCGGGCCCCGATGCCCTGGCGGAGCTCAAGGTAGGTGCGTCCCTCGAAGCCGAGGTAGAGCGCAACACGCGTCTATTGTCCGAGCCGGCGCAGCCCGCGATTCGCACCTATACGGGTGTACTGTTTGAGGCGCTGGATTACGCGAGCTTCTCCCCCGCCGAGCGCGATGCGGCGCACTGGTCGCTGCTGATTTCTTCGGCGCTGTGGGGTGTTCTGCGCCCCGAGGACGCGATTCCCGCCTACCGCCTGTCCATGGGCGTGAAGCTGGGTTCGATTGGTGCGCTGGCAAACTTCTGGAAGGGTGCGCTGGGCACCGCTCTGGAGGACACGGCGAAGGATCAACTGATTCTGGATTGCCGTTCCTCGGCGTACGCGAAGTCGTGGGTGACTCCCCCGTCGCAGACTCTGGCGGTTCGCGTGGAGCGGGTGGCGGCCGATGGTTCTCGCAAGGTCGTCTCACACATGGCGAAGCATTACCGCGGCCTCTTTGCTCGGTATCTGATTCAGTCGGGGCTGGCGGCGCGCCCCCTGGATGGTTCCACGGCGGGTATTGCCGAATTCTTGGAGGCGGTCAGCGAGGATTGGGCGGTGGAGTGCGCTCTGCCCACGGCCCGTAAGGCGGGTGTCCTGACCCTCCTCGTGCACGAGGGGCAATAAATCTCAGCGGGTTTTATGTCGTGATTTTAGCCGGGCGGTGCGATTGTGCTGCCCGGCTAAAAATTTAATATTAAGAAATTTTTACCTTTATAAGAATCACGGGAGATAACATTCTTTCTCGATGCTTCAGCATTTCCTCTCATTAGCGCTTTCCTAATACGCTTTACGGTAGAGGTATCACTCAGTGCACTGTTTTCTTTAACCATTCGATGCGTTTATAGTATTAATTAACCCCTCACCGAGAGGGCTTGCATATTCACCTCGTTTTCTCTCGACTCAGCGTTATCGGAGCCCGGTACGTCCTGCACGCCGATAAGTCTCGCTCGGATTATGGCCGAGCTACAGGTCTAGCGGCGGTATAACAATTCATTCAGAAACACACCGATTGGACACGATATGTCTACCTCGTCATCTCGTCGCCTCTTCCTGAAGGGCACCGCCGCCCTCGGTATCGCCGGGGCACTAGGTGCTGGCCAGCTCGCCCTGCAGGGTGCGCAGGCCGCAACCCTGGACATTCAGAGCGTTCCTCTGGATTTGCGGGTCAATCAGGCAATGATTGATATCAGCGGCTTTACCCTCTCCTACGAAGTTTCCGGTTTACAACCGATTTTTGAAAACGGGCTATATACTCCCTATTTTGAAATCGGTAACTACACCGAGGATAAGGGATTTAAAGTATTCTATTTTATTTCCCTCGAGAAGAATCGTTTGGATACCGATAATGTGTACCGCCAAACGGTCATTCTTCCCACGGATATGACGACCGGCCCAAAGGGAAAGTACGGTATTCGTCTTACCCTGCGCCCCTACAATAAGCAGTACACCATTCTGCGCACGATGGTTTCTGACGTTACCGTCAATACCGATTACGCGCGGGCGCCTTTCATTATTGATCTGGAAGACGAAGATCCGTACTCTTACGACGTATACACCGTGTGCCAGCAGAAGATGATGCTCATCGACAAGAACCGCCGCATCTACCCTTACCGCGCGGCCACGCGCGGCGACCTTATGGATACGCTGTACCGCACGGTGGGTTCGCCCAAGGTAGTTCTCCCCGCAGTTTCGCCGTACCCGGATGTTTCGCCGCAGGATCCCCGGTACGCCGCCTACATCTGGGCCGTGCAGAAGGGACTGACGAGCGGCTGGTCCGACGGCAAGATGCATCCGGAGGCAGTAGCTCACCGCACCACGATGGCCGCTTTCCTGTATCGCTTCAACGAGGCGTACCCGGCCCTTACCGAAGGGACCCACCCCACTCCGGTGGTGCCTGCGGATATGCACCCCGGTTCTCCCTTCTTTAGGGAATCCGTGTGGCTGCATACGCGCGCGAATATCGACCCGAATTTCGCGTACAAGAGCGCAAATTTCTTCCCGGACCAGGAGGTTACCCGTGCCGAATGGGCTCGAGCCCTGATTATGCTGCATATGGATATTCTGTGTGCCAATATGCGAGATTAGGGACGGGTTGCCCTTCACTCGGCCTTTTCTAATTTTTCTTCGCTGGACATTTTTTGCGGGATACCCCATTTTGCGATTGCGCATCAAACCCACCGCATGACGATACTTATCAACTTTATATAGTTGATAATTTGGTTTTTATCGATTGTGCGGTGGGTTTTCTGCCCCGTTTGGAGCATGGAGCTTTGCCCGCGACTCAGTGTTTGTGCTTATCAGCACAATATTTAGGCATATTTTCCACCTCATGCACATAGTTTTTAAAGTTATACTTCAGCTTAAGATCAGCCTTCTGGTGTGAAACTTTTTCCAAGTCCACAACCGCCCCGATTACGGCAGGTCTTATCTATTTGCTACGGTGTTGATACGCACTTCCACACAATGCGTCACACCGATAAAACTGATTGGATACCAATGTCCTCACTTCAGAGCCATCCGCGTTTCGTATTCTCTAAGAATATGGTGAAGGGCGGTTGCGCCCTCACCCTTGCCGGCGCGATGCTCCTGCCTCTCTCCCCGGCCATGGCGGCCCCCACGGCGAATACCCCGGCAGTAGCCGGTGCCGTGCAGCAGGGAGAAGCACAGAACACGCAGCACCTGCAGGTCACCTCCGGCACCTTCGACATCCTCAAGGGCGGCACCATCACCGTTAACGGCTCCGGGTTCTCCCCCGAGTTCGTGCACGATAAGTCTTTCCGTCTTTACATCGTGCCCAAGGGTGAGAGCATCGCTTTCCCGCCGCATCACCCGCGCAGCTACCCCTACTACGCCCAGGACGTGCCCTCCACCGCCTTTGCTGCGGACGGCACCGTGAAGCTCACCGCATCGGTGGACGCCAACTTCTTTGAGGCAACAGGCTCCTCCTTCGACGTGGTGCTCGGCTACCGCGACTCCGACCAGGACGGTTGGATTCCGGCGGGCGAGACTCGCACCGAGCTGAAGGTTGCCGCCGTTCCCACGGTTTCGTCCCCGACCCTGAGCTACAGCGCTTCGACCGTGGATGCTTCGGCAAACACCTCGATCACCGTGAACGGCGCTGGATTCCAGGACATTTCCTACAACGGTAACGAGTCTCTGATTCTGGCCGTGCGCGCCGTTGACCCGGCCACCGGCAAGCCGACCGGTCCTGCGCTGGCCCAGTCCGAGGCAAAGTTCACCTACTACTCGGCCTTCTTCGGCCAGTACATGGGCTACGTTAACGGCCGCTTCAGCACGAACCTGAACATCCCCGCGGGCACCCTGAAGGCTGGCACTTCCTATGTGGTGCAGACCTTCGAGTACACCGTCCCGGAAGACAACGACCAGGCGAACGAGCAGGCCCTGAGCACCCAGGCATTCGTGCCGGTGACCGGCGTGAACGCCGTCCACGCAGACCCCTCGGTTACCCTGAGCACCGATTCGGTGGATCTGGGCTCTTCCACGACGGTTCGTGTGAAGGGCTCCCACCTCAATGTTCCGGCCGGTTCTTCGGTCCAGGTTCTCTTCTCCGCCGCCGAGGCTGACGGTCAGCCCACCGGCGACCCCATCCAGAAGGTTGTGCTCCCCGCCAACCGCGTGTCCCAGGGCGCCTTCGAGACTGCCCTGTCGATTGACGGAACCCAGCTCGAGGCCGATGGCCACTACGCGATCTTCGTGAACGTGGTATCGGCCAAGGGCGAGAGCGAGCGCGTCTCGGCCACCTACCTGAACCTGACCGGCACCTCGCCGCAGCAGAAGAATGGTTTTGCCGACGTTCCCTCCACCCACTCCCTGTACAAGGCCGTGCAGTGGGCCAGCGAGAAGAAGCTCCTGGACCCGCACGAGAAGACCTGGTTCGGGGCGAACGATAACGCAACCCGCGGCGACCTGACCGTTGCCCTGTACCGTCTGGCGGGTTCACCGAAGGTCACCCTTCCCGCGACCAGCCCTTATAAGGACGTGAAGACCACCGACCCGAACTACTCTGCCTACATTTGGGCTCGTCAGAAGGGTATTACCTACGGTTGGGCCGACGGTAATTTCCACGCCGAGGCCGGTGTCTCGAACGCCACCGTGGCGGCCTTCCTGTACCGTTACGACGGCAAGAAGCGCGTGACCGTCACCCAGGCTCCGTACACGGACGTCAAGGTGGGTTCGGCGTTCTACCGCGAGATTACCTGGGCTAAGCAGCGTAATCTTCAGGTGTTCCCGGGCAGCAACTACTACCCCACGGCTCTGGCAAGCCGTGGCGAGCTGGCCGGGTTCCTGATGAACTACGCGGGCCGCTAAGGGCTGACAAAGCCTTCTTCTGCCGGGCGGATGCAGATGCTACCGAGAGGTGCGTCGCGCATCCGCCCGGCGGATTTTTGCGGGGGTGGAAGCCGCGCCGATCATCTGGCTCATCTCTCACCGTTGAGCCTATTTCCATAAAACCACCCCGAGTATTCCAGCATGTCCAAGGCCTTTCAGCGGGTTGAGTTCGCATTTTGGGTCCTGCGGTTTTATGCTAGGTCTATTGCATATCCGTGCGCGTATTCCCCTTTTCCGGCGGGGAACACGCGGTAGCGCGGTACAAGAAACACACCGACACACCAACCACATCGAGGATTTATGTCCCGCAACGCGAAGCGTTCCGCCACGTCTAATTCTTCACCGAATCATCACGAGTCCGCACAGGTTCTCAGCTCCGTCGATTCTGCCGACGCATCCGACGAGCAGCGGAAGAAGTCGACTTCCCGCCGCCGCATCGAGCTGGGCGTGGGCGCGGTAATCCTGGCGGGTGTGCTGTACCTGCCGTTCTCTCCCCTTCTCTCGATGGCCGATCCCTCGCAGGCGAATACTCCGGCGGCAGATGCCACCGTCCCGGCATCGGCCAGCCTTCGTGCCTCCGCGGATGGTAGCGCCTCGCTAAGCCTCTCTTCCCCCGACACGAAGCTGCACCGTCCGGTCATTGCCTCGCCCGATTACCAGCCCGCTTTCGAGGATGTACCCGAGGGTTCTGCCTACTACGATGGTGTGCGCTGGGCCGTGCGCGCGCAGGTGATGGATCCCGATTCCGAGACTCTCTTCGGCGCGGATAACACGGTGACGCGAGGCGAGCTGATTCGCATCTTCTATCGTCTGGCGGGCTCGCCGTCCGTGACTCGGCCGGACCGCTCCCCCTACGAGGATGTGGACGAGTCCGATCCGAATTACGACGCCTACCTGTGGGCGCGCGAACAGCAGATTACGAGCGGCTGGAATGATGGCAAGTTCCACCCGGAGGCACCCCTGTCGAACGCCTCGACCGTCGCCCTGTTGCACCGTGCTGACGGTTCCTCGAAGATTCAGCTGACGGGCACCTCACCGTTTAGTGACGTGAATTCCTCGACCCCCTTCTATCGCCAGATTGTGTGGGCGTCTCGCCGCGGCGTGTCGACCGTGTCTGAGGGTGACGCGTTTGCCCCGACGGAGCACACGTCGAAGGCACGCGTGGCGATGATGCTGTACCTGTACTTCCGCACGCTGTAGCCGGCGGTCCGGGGTCTTAGAGCTTGAAATAAAGGGAAACATTCAACATGCAGTTGAGCGGGTCTGTGATTTCCGGTTGAGGGTTTGGTAGGGTGAAATCATCCCCGAAACCGACGGGGAAAACCAACCAACCCATCGCACCCGCGCCCCCATACGCGCGGGGGTGCCTCACCGTTTTGGTGCGGTATTCCGCAATGTTGCGCACCGCTTCCCGCGGTACCGCACACCGCGGTGCGAGACACAATAGAACCGATAGGGATAATGATGTCTTCTCTTCCGAACTCTAAGACCCCTTCTTCTTTTGCCCGCGCAGCACAAGGATGCGGTGCGCTGGTTCTCGCCGGTGCCATGGTGTTTCCCATGAGCCCGGCGCTGGCTCAGAATGTGACTGCGGAAGCACCCGCGGCCGTTGCCGCCGGCTCCCTGCCGGCTGACCACACCCCGAAGGCCGGCGGTGACCAGAAGGCTGAGACCAACGCCTTCACCCCGCACTGGAGCTACAGTGCCCTCACCGATACGTCCAAGGACCAGGATTTTCACTTCAACGGCTGGGACTTCAACGGCGATATTAACTCCCCCAAGGGCGTGCAGATTCTTATTCGTGAGAAGGGTTCGAACACCCCCGTCCTGGCTATCAGCGACATTGTCGAGTACAACGACCCCGAGTATGCGTTCCAGTACCAGCACGGACTCCTCAACGGTAACGTTAAGATTCCCGCTAACACCCTGGATTCGGCCAAGCAGTACACTGTCGAGGTGTGGGGCAACAACGGCTACGAGGGCAGCGACAAGCTCGTCACTCCCGTCGTGGGTCAGGCCCCCGAGGGCCGCGGCACTCTGTTGGCCTGGCAGGATCTGAACTTCAAGGGTTCGGACGGCGTTCAGGCCGCCAACCTGCCCACGGCTCAGGACAACGACAAGATGCCCGAGCCGAAGCCGGATCCCAAGCCAGTGGAGCAGACCACCACTTTTGAGGCGTCCGTGCCCGACGGCTACAAGTACGATGGCGTGAACCCCTTCCTCATCACGACCGAGGGCGGCACCGTTCACGTGAAGGGTTCGGGCTACACCAAGGAGTGGCGTGCCCAGCACGGCACCGTTGCGCTGTACATTGCCCCCGCAAAATACGCACCCTCTGGCTACAGGATTCCGACCTCGGATATGCTGCGTTTTGTGGAGGGTCAGGACTTTACCATTGCCGATGATGGCACCTTCGAGGCTGACCTGAAGGTTGAGGCGTACAAGCTTGCCGCCTACTACTTCATTGACGACGATATTTTCCACGATCCGACCGGCGGCACGAAGTACGACGTCCGCTACGAGATTCGTGTGGTCACTGAACAGAAGGACCAGAAGCCGCTGACCGCTGAGGAGCTGTGGACCAGCAAGAACGTGGTTCACACCCGGGTGCTGAACACTCTGGGCGAGAAGCCGGAGCCGTTCGCGCCGCGCCTGAGCTACGACGCTGTGGCTGATACCGCAAAGGCACAGGTTTTGAACGTTGGCGGTCAGGGGTTCAACGGCAATATTAACTCCGTTAAGGGCGTTCAGTTCGTGGTTCGTGAGAAGGGCTCGAACACCCCGGTTCTGGCAACCAGTGACATTATCGAGTTTGACCACCCCACCCAGGCTTCGGCCTACCGTGACGGCAATCTGCGCGGTACCGTGAATCTTCCGGAAAACACCCTGAATGCTTCGAAGAAGTACGTGATTGAGGTCTGGGCTAACGACGGTTACAGCGAGAACGGCGAGCTACTCGCGCCGGTCGTGGGCAAGTCCACCGAGGGGCGCGGCGAGCTGCTCGCATGGCAGGACCTGGATCTGAACGGCACTAACGGCTACAAGGATGCAAACCTGCCCACGGCTCAGGACAACGACAAGAAGCCTGACCCGGCACCGCAGCCGACCCCCAAGCCCGAGCCGAAGCCTCAGCCGTCCCCGCAGCCCGACCAGAACCAGCTTCAGAAGGCCACCCGCGGTGAGCTCGCGGCAGCCCTCTACGTGCAGGCGGGTACCCCCGAGGTGAAGCTCCCCGAGACTTCCCCGTGGCCGGATGTGAAGACCACCGACCCGAACTTCCCCGCCTACGTGTGGGCCCGTCAGAAGGGCATCACCTTCGGCTGGTCGGACGGCAAGTTCCACGCCGACGCCGGCGTTTCGAACGCAACCGTTGCGGCTTTCACCTACCGCGCGGCGGGTTCGCCTGCAGTAACGGGCACCTCCTCCTACAAGGACGTGACCCCGGGTTCGGCCTTCTACCGTGAGATTCTGTGGGCTCAGCAGAACAAGGTGGTGCTGAATGCTAACGGCACTTTTGACGCTCAGCACATGGTGACCAAGGCTGAGCTGGCCACCCTGATTGCGGCATACCAGGCCCGCTAGGCACCGTATCGGTGCGCCCGCGCCTCCCCCGGTTTTGCCTTGGGGGTGAGTGCGGCGCATCAGATAGCTCTCTGAATCCCCCGTGTTCCCGAACGGTTTTCTGTTCGGGGGCACGGGGTTCAGCTTTTAACAGCTAACCGCTGTGTGAGATTTTTCAGAACCTTATAGTGTTCCTTGAGTGTTTCCTGACAAGTGTTCAACACTTTGCTAGGGTGAGAATATCCCCGAAACCGACGGGGATACTCAACCACTTTCTCCTTGGGCCAGCGCAGATTCGACGGAAATTTCTCACCCCCATTTAGAACCTGCATCGGCGCAATGGACATGACCGATAAGGAATGTTTATGTCCGCTCTTCCGAACTCCAAGTCTTCACTCCTGTATGCAACCCGCAGCTGCAGTGCACTGGCACTAGCGGGTGCGATGATTCTGCCGCTGTCTCCTGCGCTTGCTCAGAACGCCACAGCAGATGCTCCTGCAGCGGCTAGTTCTCAGTCGGGTGATCGCGTCCGTGAGAATCCCGCTGATACTTCTGATGAGTTCACTCCCCACTTGGGATACCACTCGTTGAAGAATACTGATGAGGACCAGGTTCTGGAATTCTCGGGTTGGGGTTTTGAGGGTGATTTTAACTCCCCGAAGGGCATCCAGATTGTTGTGCGAGAGGTGGGTTTGAACTCTCCGGTTCTGGTGGTTAGCGACATCGTTGAATATAACCACGAGAATCTGGCTTTCGCTTACCAGAGCGGCTACATCCACGGTACGGTGAAGATTCCGGCAAACACCCTGGATAAGTCAAAGGATTATGTTATCGAGGTGTGGGGTAACAACGGTTACGAGGGCGACGAGTTCATTACCCCCGTCGTGGGTCAGGCGCCCGAGGGCCGCGGTACCCTGCTGGCTACCCAGGAGCTGAATTTCGAAGGCTCTGACGGCACGACGGCTGCAGATATTCCGGGTAAGACCCCGCAGAAGGCTACGTTCAAGTTTCGGTACGACAACCAGGAACAGCTGCTGTACACCTCCGAGGGCGGCACCATCCACGTGAAGGGCTGGGGCTACACCAAGGAGTGGCGTGAGAAGCACGGCAAGGTAGTGGTCTACATTGTTGCTTCTCAGGGTGTTCCTGACGGCGCTGATGTTCTGCCCGCCAATGATGTTCTGCTCCGTTTTGAAGAGGGTAAGGACTTCACCATTGCTGAAAACGGCACCCTGAATGCTCAGTTGACGGTCAAGCCCGGTGCGTTGCAGAGCTACTACAAGCCTCGCACCCCTTTCCTCGGCATTCCGCGTTACGAGAAGCGTTACGAGGTGAGTTACGAGATTGGCATGTTTACCGAGAAGCAGGGTGAGCCCCAGCTGACTGTGGAGGACCTGTCGGCTGGTAGGAACGTGCTGTATCGTACTATGCTGGACACTCAGGCGTTCCGCTCCAGCGCGTTCGCCCCCAAGGTGGAGTATAAGGCTCTGGGTGACACCGCCGCCGATCAGAGCATTTACTTCTTGGGTACCGGCTTCTACGGCAAGTTTGCCTCCGCCGGGGGTGTTCAGTATGTGATTCGTGAGAAGGGTTCGAACACCCCGGTTCTGGCGACGAGTGACATCTTTTGGTATAACCGCTATCACCATTTTTCTGAGTTCGAGAACGGCGAGGTGCGCGGCGTCGTGAAGGTTCCGGCGAGTACTCTGGACCCGGCGAAGAAGTACGTCGTGGAGGTTTGGAGTAACGACGGCTATAAGAACGGCGAGTTTGCCGGCCCTGTGGTGGGCAAGGCGCCCGAGGGTCGCAGTACCCTGTTAGCTTCTCAGGACCTGAACTTCAAGGGTTCTGACGCTACTGACGGTAAGCAGCCCAGCCTGACCGATGAGCAGCGCAAGGAACGCGCTACTCGCGGCGAGCTGGCTGCGGCGCTGTACGCTCAGGCTGGTAGCCCCAAGGTGGACCTCCCGGCTGTCTCCCCGTGGCCGGATGTGAAGACCACCGACCCGAACTATGCCGCCTACATTTGGGCTCGCCAGAAGGGCATTACCTTCGGCTGGGCTGATGGCAAGTTCCATGCGGATGCCGGAATTTCGAACGCTACCGTCGCGGCTTTCACCTACCGCGCGGCTGGGTCCCCCACCGTGCAGTACTGGTCCCCGTACACCGATGTGGCCCCGGGTTCTGCGTTCTTCCGTGAGATTGCGTGGGCTGGGCAGAACAAGGTTGCACTGAGTACCAGCGGCACGTTCAACCCCAAGCACATGGTGACTCGCGGTGAGCTGGAGGTTCTGATGATGGCTTTCTAGGCTCGCTCAGCGTAGCCACCTGAATGACCCCGTGCTCCCGAATGATTTTCTGTTCGGGAGCACGGGGTTCAGCTTTTAACAGCTAACCGCTGTGTGAGATTTTTCAGAACCTTATAGTGTTCCTTGAGTGTTTCCTGACATCTGTTCAACCCTTTGATAGGGTGAAAATGTCCCCGAAACCGACGGGGATATTCGACCACTTTCTCATTGGGTTGGCGCAGATTCCACGGAGATTTCTCACCCCAGAAACCCTATGAAGCTGCATCATCCCGGTGGGTACGACCCGTAAGGATGATGTATGTCCTCGCTTCCGAACTCTAAGTCTTCTTTCCTCCGTGCGGCGCAGGGTTGCGGCGCACTGGTGCTGGCTGGTGCGATGGTCCTGCCGATGGCCCCGGCGCTCGCCCAGGATGCGGCACCTGCCGCTAATGCACCGGCGGCGAATGCGGTAACCCCCAAGCCTGCGGCTCAGGACGCTGCCGCACAGCCGACGTACTCCACCGACTATGACACCATTTTTTACACCGGTGAGGGCGGCACCGTGACCCTGAAGGGCTCCGGTTTCACCAAGCAGTGGCGTGAGCAGCACGGCACCGTTGTCTTCTACATTGCCGCTACGAAGGATCACCCCGGTAACGCTGAGCCTTCCACCTCGATGCTTCGCTTTGAAGAGGGCAAGGACTTCACCATTGCCAATGATGGCACTTTTGAGGCAAAACTGACCATCAAGGCTAAGGCTCTGGAGAGTTTCTACACTCCTATCGATTATTTCCCGGGTATCATCCTGAATGAGGTGCGTTACGAGACGGGTATCTTGACCGAGGCTAAGGGTCAGCCCCAGTCGAGCATTGAGGATATTTGGGCTCGCAAGAACGTTATCGCCCACAACCCGATGTACACCCGTGCCTACCATCCGCAGGTCCTGGCACCTAAGTTGAAGTACGATGCTCTGAAGGACACCACGAAGGATCAGGAGCTGCTGATTAAGGGTGAGGGTTTCGTTGGGGAGGAGCTACCCGGCCGTGAGGGTGCCATGTACGTGATTCGTGAGAAGGGCACCGGCACCCCCGTCCTGGCGATGAGCGATATGAAGTCCTACTATGAAGATCCCGATGGCGTAACCCGCCTGGAGGGAGGCACTCTTTACCGCACCATCAAAATCCCCGCAAACACCCTGGATCCGTCTAAGCAGTACGTCATTGAGGCGTGGAGCGACTACGACTACGACCTCACCAAGAAGGACAGGCCCCTCATCACCCCGATCGTGGGTTTGGCGCCGGAGCACCGCGGTGTTCTTATGGCTCGTCAGGATCTGAAGTTTGAGGGTGTTCAGGACTTCACGGATGCTACCGTGCCCAAGGGAGAGTACAAGAGCCTTATCTCGAAGCTCACCTACCAGGAGCAGCAGCAGCGCGCTACTCGCGGCGAGCTGACTGCGGCGCTGTACGCTCAGGCCGGCAGCCCCAAGGTGGACCTCCCGGCGGTCTCCCCCTGGCCGGATGTGAAGACCACCGACCCGAATTATGCCGCCTACGTGTGGGCTCGCCAGAAGGGCATTACCTTCGGCTGGTCGGATGGTAAGTTCCACGCGGAGGCAAGCATTTCGAACGCTACCGTTGCGGCGTTCACCTACCGTGCAGCGGGTTCTCCGGCTGTTTCTGGTGTTTCTTCGTTCACGGATGTTAATCCGAGTTCCGCCTTCTACCGTGAGATTCTGTGGTCCACGCAGCAGTACGTCATCAATCCGGATTTCGGCGCTTTTAATGCGACGGACCTGGTGAACCGTGGTCAGCTGGAGCAGATGCTGTTCAACTTCCAGAATCGAGCTAAGTAGAACGGTGCCGGGTAGATCCACGCTAAGTAAGGCGGCCTAGTTTTACGCTGAATACCCCGTGTTCCCGAGCAGGTTCTCTGCTCAGGAACACGGGGTTTCAGCTTTTAACGGCTACTCACTGTGTGAGATTTTTCGGAACCTTCAAGTGTTCCTTGAGTGTTTCCTGACAAGTGTTCAACACTTTGCTAGGGTGAGAATATCCCCGAAACCGACGGGGATACTCAACCACTTTCTCATTGGGCTAGGACAGATTCGCCGGCAATCTTTATAACCGCTGGCGACCCCCTACAGCCCCGGAGAAACGACTTTAAGGATGTCTCATGTCCTCGCTTCCGAACTCTACGTCTTCATTCTTCCACGCGGCTCGGAACTGCAGCGCGCTCGTACTGGCGAGCGCGATGGTCCTGCCGATGGCCCCGGCACTGGCCCAGGACGCTGCACCCACCGCAAACGCGCCCGTGGCTAACGCGACTGCCAAGACCCCCGCACCTGCAGCTCAGGATGTCGCGGATGAGCCGTCGTTCACCGTTACGTATGAGGATTACTACTTCCAGGACGGCCGTGACTACATCGGGCAGGAGGGCGACGGCCTGTACACCGGTGAGGACAGTAAAATTACGGTTCTGGGCACCGGCTTCACCAAGGAGTGGCGCGAACAGCACGGCAAGGTGGTCATCTATATCGCACCCGAGGAGAACGTCCTCTATAACGCTCTGCAGATTACCGACACTCTTCTGCGGTTCGAGGAGGGCAAGGACTTCACCATTGACGATGACGGCACCTTTGTCGCCCCGCTGAAGGTTGAGGCTAATACTCTGCCGAGTTACTACACTCTCACGGAGTATTTTCCGGATATGACCCTGGACAAGGTGCGTTACGAGGTTGGCATCCTCGCCGAGCCCGAGGGCCAGCCGCAGTCAACCGTTCAGGATATCTGGGCTCGCAAGAACGTTGTGACGCATCACGGTCTGAGCACCAATGATTATCACTCCGATACCTTTGCACCTAAGTTGAAATACGATGCTCTGAAGGACACCACGAAGGATCAGGAACTGCTGATTCAGGGTCAGGGCTTCGTGGGGAATAACATCCCCGGCGCCGAGGGCATGATGTACGTCATTCGCGAGAAGGGCACTGGCTCCCCCGTCCTGGTCATGAGCGAGATGAAGCATTACATCCACGGTGATGATGAGTACGAGAGGAGCCTGGAGGGAGGCTTCGCTTTCGTCAACCTCAAGATTCCCGCAAACACGCTGGATCCGTCCAAGCAGTACGTCATTGAGGCGTGGAGCGACTACGGCTATGTCAGTCAGACGGATAAGACCCTCATCACCCCGCTTGTGGGTTTGGCTCCGGAGCACCGCGGCGTTCTTTTGGCGCACCAGGAATTGAAGTTTGAGGGCGTCCCGAGTTTCACGAACGCTTACGTACCCGTAGAGGAACGTATGTACTTTTCGACGTCGCTGAACGATGAGGAACAGAAGCAGCCTGCCACCCGCGGTGAGCTGGTTTCCACTCTTTATGAGATGAAGGGCAGCCCCAAGGTGGACCTCCCGGCTGTCTCCCCGTGGCCGGATGTGAAGACGGACGACCCGAACTACGCCGCCTACATTTGGGCTCGTGAAAAGGGCGTTACCTTCGGCGGACCCGACGGCAAGTTCCACGCGGAGGACGGTCTCACGAATGCAACCGTTGCCGCGATGGTCTACCGTGCGTCCGGTTCACCGGAAGTATCGGGTGTTTCGTCCTTCCCGGATGTTACGCCGGATTCCGCATTCTATCGTGAGATTCTGTGGGCTACCCAGCAGAATGTTATTACTCCCGAGACCGGCATGTTTGAACCGAATCATGCTGTGACCCGCATTGAGTTGGAGTGGATGTTGTTTTATTACCGGCATCGTGTGCTGAACCCTATCACTACCGGCCTGTATCGCATTGCTAACTAAGTAGGCCAGGTAACTAAGTAGGCCGGGCCGGTTCTAGCCCGGGTACCTCGTCACAACAGACGGGGTGCCCGGGCTCTTACGCATTGAGGGAATCTGCGCGGATTCTTCTAGAGTTCTCTCCCCTAGAATTCTCGCCCTAGAGTTCCCATGCGGGGGCTGCGGCGGTGCTTGCCGAGTGCGCGTCCTGACCGGTTGCCACGCCGGTGGAGACGGTGAAGTCCCACGGGTCGGTGTTCAGTGCGGACAGCTTCGTTTCGATAGCGAAGCCGCGCTCAGCGAGCAGGGCGCGCAGGCGGTTTGCCGCCGACTGCAGCCAGAGGGATTCGCTAGCTGCATGGGAGCAATCAATCAGGGCGATGTTGCTACCGTCAACTCGTGCGGTTTCGCGGAATTCGCTGGCGGGGTGGTGGCGCAGGTCGGCGGTAATGTACACCTGCGCGTCAGTGGCGCGCACAGCGTCGAAGAGGGAGTCACCGGCACCACCGCAGAGGGCGACGCGGCGGATCGGCTGGTCGGCGCGTCCGGCGATGCGCAGGCCACCGGCGGTTGCGGGCAGTGCCGCTGCGAGGCGTTCTGCAAGCTCCTTGAGGGTGATTTCTTCGGGCAGGGTGCCGAGGCGGCCGGTGCCTACCGCGTGTTCCTGTTCGTCAAGTACCTGGGTTTGTGCTTCAGTGAGCGGTTCGCGGTCAATCAGGCCGATAGCGTCACAGAGTGCTTCGTTCACGCCTTCAACGGCGGCATCTGCGTTGGTGTGCGCGCCGAGCAGTCCGCATCCGCCTTCGATGAGGGTGTGCAGAACGTTGCCTTTGTAGTCGCTGTCGGGGATGAACTTTGCGCCGCGGAGCAGCAGCGGGTGGTGGGTGATGAGTAGCTGCGCGCCTTCGGCTACGGCTTCTTCGGCGGTGGCGGTGAGGGCGTCTACTGCGAAGAGGACGGTGCTCACTTTAGCGGCGCCACGTCCGGCGACGAGGCCGGAGGCGTCCCATCCGGCGGCGAGCTGCGGCGGGAAGAGCGTGTGGAAGGCGTCGACGACTTCTGCGAGGGTGGGGGTTTCTAGTTTTTCAGTCATACCTCTATTGTGGCAGGTGGCGCGGCGGGGCAGGTGGGGGTTTACGCCAAAGCCTGCGGTAGCGCAGGAATATTATGCGGCTCGGCGGTGTTCTTCAGATAGTGTGGTTTTATAGTTCAAGGAGAGATTATGGCTGAAATTGTTCTTGCCGGTGGATGCTTCTGGTGCCTGGATGCCGTCTATCGTCAGTTCCGCGGCGTTGAGTCCAGCGTGTGCGGCTACGCTGGCGGCGACATGCCCGACCCCGATTACCGTTCGGTGTGCTCTGGAACGACCGGGCATCACGAGGCCGTGAAGATTACCTTCGATCCGCAGGTAATCAGCTACGACACCATCCTGGATATTTTCTTCATCAGCCACGACCCGACCAGTTGGGACCGTCAGGGGGCTGACACGGGTTCGCAGTACCGTTCGGTGATTTTCTACGAGGACGAGCAGCAGCGCGAGCTGGCGGAGCGAGCTAAGGAACGGGCCCAGCAGCTCTTTGATGCGCCCATCGTGACCGAGATTAAGCCGCTCGATGTCTTCTACGAGGCCGAACCTGTTCACCAGAACTACTATGCGCTCAATCCGGCGCAGGGGTATTGCGCGTTCGTGGTGAGCCCCAAGGTGGCCAAGGCTCGCCGTGCTTTCTCGCAGCTGCTCCGTTAGAACGGTTTTGTGACGGACGGTGAGTGGGATGAACGGGTAGCCCGGGTATGATGATTACAGTAGCTCACTCAGCTCTGATGAATTCTACCGAGAGGCTATGATGAACAGCCCTTTCCCTGTTTCTTCCATTGTGACCCGTCGCGCCGCCCTGCTGGCCGCAGGTGCTGGTGCCGCCGTGACGCTGAGCGCCTGTGCCCAGTCCGTGCATCCGCTGTCGAAGTCTTCCGAGTCGGCTTCTGAATCCGCCTCGGCAAGTGAGTCCGCGTCTTCCAGCGCATCGGCCTCTGCTTCTTCTAGCGCCTCGGCCTCTTCCAGCGCTTCTGCGTCTTCGAACAAGTCCTACAAGGGCCCCTTGAAGTTCGATAACTACGAGAAGAACGGCACCTACGTTCCGGCCACCGAAACCGAAAAGGCCAAGAACGTGCCGAAGCCCCTCCCCCCGGAGCACATGAATGATCGGAGCCCCGAGGGAATCTACGAGTTTACGGGCTTCTGGCTGGCTTCCATCAACTACCTGATGCTCACCGGCGATTCTGAGCCGCTCAAGAAGGCTGATCCCGCCGATGTGTACGTTAAGCAGTTTAACGAGTACGTTCAGCTGTACCAGGACTACGGTGGATGGACTTACGGTGCCGATACCCTGATGGAGATGAGCCTTTTGGCGGATCTTCCCCGTCAGAGCACCAAGAACCCCAACCAGTACACGTGGAGTGCCAACCTCACCTTCAACCAGGATTTGAAGGCTCACGTAGACGGTTCTGCTCCCCACAAGATTGCCAAGAGCGAGGGCGGCCGCACGTATGTTGGTGTGGAGTATAAGAATGGTGTCTGGGTAATGCTCACCGGTCACGAGGATGAGGCTTCCGCATCGGCTTCTTCGGCATCGGCATAACTTCCTCTCTCCCCTCCCCCGTACGCACTATTGTGGTTGTGTGCGGGGGACTTTGTGTTTTCGGGATTTCGTGTTTAAGCGCCTGTCCGGCGGCGTATTTCATACATGACGCGCGATGACGGGGCCTTCAGCAAGGACAGGTATGATAGGAGCGGTGGCTCACTCAACTTCCGATAATCTACAAACTTCGAAAGGCTACGATGACCGGCCCTTCTTCCGCCCCCGTTACCCGACGCACCGCGCTATTTATCACCGGCGCTACGGCTACCGTCGCGCTGAGCGCCTGCGCTCCGAAGGTACGCCCCCTAGCTGATTCCTCTGCCTCGGGCTCGTCTTCTTCGTCTCCGTCGGCGGCTTCCTCGTCTAGTGCGTCTGCTTCTTCGAAGGCATCCGCTTCGGCTTCTTCGGGTAAGTCCTACAAGGGTCCCCTGAAGTTCGATAACTACGAGAAGAACGGCACCTACGTTCCGGCCACCGAAACCGAAAAGGCCAAGAACGTGCCGAAGCCCCTCCCCCCGAGCAACATGCACGACCCGTCGGTCGATGGTATCTACTCTTTCCTCGGCTACTGGATTTCGTCGATTAATTATTTGTTGCTTACCGGCGACTCCGAACCGCTGAGCAAGTCCGATCAGGATTATGTGGAGATTTTCCAGCGTTTCTCCACCATGTACCAGGACAAGTCCGGTTGGATGTACGGTTCTGATGCTCCGATGGGCATCTCGCTTTCCACCGATACTCCTACCCAGAAGTCCTCGGGCTCTAACCCGCGATACCGTTGGAATGGTCGTTTGCTTCTCGATCAGAATCTGAAGATTTATCTGCAGGGTAGGGGCTCCAACACCGCCTTTACCGCGGAGAGCCACGACATCTACATCGATATGACCTACAGGTCTGGCGGCTGGACCGTTATCACCAAAGATACGAGCGACGACGACAGCGGTAGCTCCGGAAGCTCCGGAAGTTCCCCCTCCCCCAGCTCCAAGAGCCCGAAGAGCGGCAGCGGGAAGAGCGGCGGACTCAGCGTCTAGTCAGCCTCCCGACGTACACCCCTATGCGGCGGATGCTTTAGCGCCTAGTGTGCGAGCATCCGCCGCATTTTTTGCACTATCAGATAACTTCATATTGGGTTGAGAACCAGCCTGCGATATTCTGGTTTTAACTGTTCATGCATGTACATTACTCAGAAAGATTCTTATGTCTACTCTGTACACCCGCCGTACCGCGCTGACTGCGTTGGGTATGGGTGCCGCTACCCTGCTGGCCGCCTGCTCTTCTAACTCTTCCGAGTCGTCTTCCTCGCCGAGCGCGACTACCGCATCTTCGAGCGCAAGCACGACTCCTTCCGCCTCCGTGGCTCCCACTCCGGAGGCGACGACCACCATTGAGCCCGGCCCCAGCCTAAAGGGCGAGGTCGTTCTGGCTGATTACTCCTCGACCGGCACCTTTGAGGCCGGTACGAAGGAACACAAGGCTCAGAACGTTCCGGTTCCCCTGGAGCCTGCGAAGCTGCGCGAGAACAGCGTTGAGGGCCTGCACGCGTTCATTGCATACTGGCAGGCCACCCTGAACTACCTGTTGCTCACCGGCGACGGTACCCGCTTCACGAACATTGACCACACGGGTGACTACACCACGGTGGCCGAGCTATTCCAGAGCATGTACGCCTCTGATAGCGGCTGGGTGGTTGGTTCGGAGCGCCCCCTGGTCTTCTCGCTGACCGCGGATCGCCCCACGAAGGACACCCGCACCGGTTACTACACCTGGGCTACCGAGATGACGATTGATACCGCCGAGGGTGCTGGCGTGTACAGCAAGACCAACGACCGCACCCAGACCCTGGCCGATGTATTCAAGTACCAGGGTAAGCCGGTAGCCGGCCAGGTCGTGGCTCACTACCAGGACGGCACCTGGCGTATGGTGCGCCGTACTCCCGGTACCGCTTCGCCTTCGCCGGCTGCTTCGGTGAGCCCGAGCGCTTCTGCAGAGGCTACTACCGCTTCTGCTGAGGCATCGGCGCAGTAGGTTCAACAGGCGCAGTAAAGTTTCTACGGCCTATACCGCTGAGAAGCCACATGCGTTTCGAGAAGCCACTATGTTTGTTGCTTTTCGAAACACATGTGGCTTCTCGCTTTTAGCCTTTGAGAGGCTCACGGCGGCACCGCAAAGCAAGAGGCAGCTAACGAATAAAGACATAAACAAAGAAGCCCTTCATCCGAAGATGAAGAGCTTCTTTCCTAGTGGTGACCCCAACCGGATTTGTATGGTGATGAGGGCGCATAATGCCGAGCGCGCGAGGGAATTCATTATGCGTCCGAATGCCACGCTGCAAGAAGTGGCGGGGCATGATGCCGAGCGCGCGAGGGAATCCATCATGCCCCGCAGTGCCGCGACGTAAGGAGCGGCGCCGTGA
>NZ_KV810428.1:21999-27788 GCF_001812775.1 Rothia sp. HMSC068F09 | reverse complement strand
GCGGCGCCGTGAGAGGCTCACGGCGGCACCGCAAAGCCAAAGAGTTCTAACGAATACAGATATAAACAAAGAAGCTCCCCAGTCTTTCGACTGGAGAGCTTCTTTCCTAGTGGTGACCCCAACCGGATTTGAACCGGTGTTGCCGCCGTGAGAGGGCGGAGTACTAGGCCGCTATACGATGGGGCCGTGAGATTTACATCTCTTTTATCAGGTCTCCCTGACAACACATACTACTATACAGAGATTCTACGAAACGACCAAATCGAAATCGAGTGAAATGGAACACATTATCCAATGTTGGTTTCTGCCGTCACAACAGATATTGCCGACCGCTTCCCCGACCCGCATCAGCGCCCCCATACAGATGCGCCCCGCACACTCGGTACGGGGCGCATCCGGAAGGACCAATAAGAACCGGTCAGATACCGTTACAGGCTAGGACTTACGGCGACGCAGCACCACCAGGGTGGCGCCGGCAATCAGGACGAAAGCGCCCACAGCAGCCAGGCTCAGAACGCTCTGTGCGCCGGTCTTAGCCAGCGAACCGCTCTGGGTCGAGGACTTCGTCGCGGAGGCATTTACCTGAGCGTTAGAGCCCTTTGGCTGAGAGGAGGACTGAGACGAGGAAGAAGAGTTCGAGGCCGGCTGCGACGAAGAGCTCTTCTTCGCGGGAGTCTTCACGGTGGAGCCCATCTGCTCCTGTGCGGCAGGGGCGTTCGAGTCAGCAGTCTTGGACTGAGCGTTATCCTGCTGCTGGGCGGCAGGCGACTCTGCGGGCTGGCTCGGCTTGCTCGAGTCATCCGAGGTGGCGCGGTTATCAGCCTTATCCGCGTCTTCCTGAACATCGTTAACAATCAGCGCACGAGCCGAATCGTAGTCGCGGTTCATAGCAACGTCGGAACCGGCAGTCACGGTGCCGAGCAGGTAGCCCTGGCCGTACTTCAAGGTGTTTGCCGGTACGCGCAGGGTGCCGCTGAAGGAGTACTTACCGGTCTTCTCGTTGTACACGAAGTCGCTGGCCGGAATAACCGTGGAGATCTTCTGGATGTTCTGCAGCTCGCTGTCGGTCAGCTTGTCGTTGCCGGGAAGCCATTCGCCGTCCTTAACCAGGAAGAGGCGAATACCCTCGGCCGGGGGCTTATCAAAATCAGCGCCGGTGACATGGAAGGTGTAGGGGCGAGTGATGTCAATCGTGCCCTCCGCGAAGTTCAGGGTGGGGCCGATAATCACGGGCAGCGCTTCCTTCGGGTAACCTTGGAAGGCAAGCTTGGAAGGAACAATCGTTGCAGGCGAGGTGAATTCGCCATCGGCAAGCTCGATGTGGAACTTCATGATGGAGTTCGGCTTGAGGACCTCGCGGGTGGAGGGGATGGTCTTACCATCGCGGCCAACCCGAGCCTTGGACATGTAGTTGTCGGTGGTCGAACCGTCGCCGGTCTTCGGGTCGAGAACGTAAGGCACGGAGGCGGTTGCACCCTCAATGTCCTGCTTGTCCACGGCCACAACGGAGCCGTCGTCGGCGAGGGTCAGGTCGTTAGCCTTGCCGCCGTTCATCTCGACCTCGCCAATCACGCGGTCGGTCTTGGCATCGAAGATGGCAATCTTACCGGTGCCGAAATCGGAGACGTACACGAGGTCGCGCTCTTCATCGTTGACCATGGCCAGGGCCTGGGTGCCGAACTTGACGAACTTCTTGAACGCACCGGTCTTCAGGTCGTACACCGAGATGCCGGAGTTAACGCCCTTCACACCCTGAGAGGATACGTAGATTTCATTCTGGGAGTGATCGATGGACACATCGGAGGGGCGAACCTCAACCGAAGAGTCCTCGCCCCGGGTCTGGATGACCTGCTCAGTCTTCAGGGTCTTGGTGTTAATCACAAAGAGCTTGCCGCTGGTGCGCTCGGGCACATACAGCTTGTCGCCGTCGATGGCCACGTTCATGCCAATGTAGCGGGTGCCGCCGTCGGGTGCACCCTGCAGCTGAATCTTGGTGACCTCGAAGGTTTTCATGTCGATAGCCGAGACGTAGTAGCGGCCGGTCACGAACACCTTGCCCGATGCGTTATCCACGCGAACCTCGCGGGGGTGCTCAATCCAGTTCGGATCGGCCTGGGACATGCCGTGACTGGTCCAAATCTGCTCCATGGTCTCCTGGTCGAACACGGAGAGGGAGTTGTCGGTCGTGTTGGTGACCCACACGGTACCGTTGGCATCATCGACGGTGATGCCGTACGCAGAAACGTAGCCGAACTGGCCGTTTGCGTCATATTCGAAGGGAAGGACCGCTACTTCTTCAATCTTCATGGTGTCTGCATCGACACGCGCGATGGTGGAGGCCAGGTTGCTACTGCCACCCACGCCAACCATCCAGATCTTGTGGTGCGCCTGCGAGTAGGCCACCTGGTACTGACCGGGCAGACCCTGAGTAATCTGGGCGGTGGATGCGGAGACATCTACGACGCGGCTTTCAGTGCTTTCTGCGTCGGAGGAGGAAGCGGACTGGGTCGTGGTCGGTTGCGCGGTGTTCTGCGCTGCGAAGGAGGCAGGAATCATGGACGCGCCGGAAATGGCGAGCGCGAGGGAGCCAGCAACGATACCCTTCAGCGCCTTACCCGAAGGAGGAGTGAGGTTCAATGTGTGTCCTTGTAGAGATGTAACGGAAGTACTCCACTGCCGCGTCGAGGTGCTAACGAGACACCTCGTGAGCGCGCGGTGACACGCTCAACGACAGCGGGAGCAGAAGCGCAAGTAATGCATAAATTTACCTACCCTCTTATCCTCAGCGTTTTCCCAGGAAAATACAAGCTATGTCGAGGGTGTGTTCAATATTTTTGGGCGCATCCCGCGAATTTACCTTGAGCATCACGTGAACGTTGAACCCTTAGAGGGAGATTTACCTTCCCCGGGAGGCAAAAACCCTGGTCAGCCTGATATTCATTAGCTCTTATATTTACACATTAATGTAAAAATTTGCTTCACCCGGTACATTATTCCGATGCATTATTCTTCCCTCAACGACATCACTTTTCCGTTCGTGCGAACGCACCCAATACGCGCAAAAGGCGGGCCCCTCCCCCGCCGCAATCTCGACGATTGCGGCGGGGCCGGGAGCCCGCCTCACGCAGCGGCTCAGAGTGGCCGCTGAACGTTGCTACTCACCGCCTCCTTATGGCAAAGTCGGCGGTTACAGCTTAGGCCTTGCGACGGCGAACCAGAATGGCCGCGCCACCCAGCAGGGCGACCGAACCCACGGCCAGCAGGCCGGCCACGCCGTTCGCACCGGTGCTGGCCAGAGCACCCTTCGAGGAGCCACCCTCGCGCTGAGCCTGCGAGGAACCGGAAAGATCGGCCTTCACACCATCCTTGGAGGGGTTCAGCTCGTCCCGAGAATCGCTCTTGCTATCGGTCTTTGCATCGGACTTCGCAGTATCCTTCGCGTCGGTGGCCGAATCGGCCGACTGCGAGGGAGCGGGGGTCGAAGAGTTGTCCTTCTTAGCGTCCTCAGACTTCGGGTCAGTCGGCTTCGACTCATCGGCCTTCACGCCGGTCACCATCGGGTAGCCCGCGAACTGCAGGGCGGTCGGGGTGAGGGTCACGGGAGCCGCGCTCTCGGCGGTGTCCTTCACGCCAACCTTGAACTTCAGAATGGAGTTAGCCTTCAGCTGCTGAACCGATGCGGGAACGTCGTTACCCTGGCGGTCCTTGCCGGGCAGGGTGGTGTACTCGCTGGCGGTGGTAATCTCGCCGGTGGTGCCGTTGAGCACGTAGGGCAGGGTCACCTTCTCGTCGCGGTCCTTCTTGTCAAGGACCAGTACGGAGCCGTCCTTGAGCAGGGTCACGTCGTTCGCGGCTGCGCCGTTCATCTCGACCTCGCCGATCACCTCGTCGGCGCGGCCGTCAAAGACCGCAACCTTACCGGTGCCGAAGTCGGTCACGTACACCAGGTCGCGGTCCTCATCGTGCTCCAGGGCAAGCGCCTGGGTGCCGAACTTGACGAACTTCTTGAACGCACCGGTCTGCAGGTCATACACCGAAATACCGGAGTTGACGCCCTTCACACCCTGGGAAGAAACGTAAATCTCATTCAGCGAGTGGTCCACAGCCACGTCGGAGGGGCGAACCTCAACGGTGGAGTCCTCACCCTGAGTCTGGATGGTCTTCTCAACCTTGAAGGTCTTGGTGTCCACGACGAAGAGCTTACCGCCGGTGCGCTCGGGCACGTACAGCTTGCCGCCGTCCAGGAACAGGTTCATGCTGATGTAGCGGGTACCGCCGTCGGGGGCGCCCTCGAGCTGAATCTTCTCAACCTGCTTGGTCTTCAGGTCGATAGCGGAGACGAAGAAGCGGCCGGTCACGAACGCTTTGCCGGACTCGTGGTCGACGAGCACAGAACGGGGGTGCTCAATCCAGTTCGGGTCGCCCTCCTTCACGCCCTCGTTGGTCCAGATGAGCTTGAGGGTCTGCTGGTCGTACACCGCAACGGAGTTGTCGGTGGTGTTGGTGACCCAGACGGTGCCATCCACATCATCGACGGTCACGCCGTACGCGGAGGTGTAGCCGTACTGGCCCTTGTCGTTCTTCTTCACGGGCAGCTCGGCGAATGCCTCGGTCTGCAGGGTGTCTGCATCCACGCGCGCCAGGGAGGAAGCAAGATTGCCTCGCGCACCCACGGTGGGCACGAAGAGCTTATGGTTCTTCTTGGAGTAGCCAACCTGGAACTGACCGGGCAGGCCCTGAATGATATTTGCGACGCTACCGGATGCATCCACGGTGCGGTGTGCCTCGGTGGAGGGGGTGGTGGTGTCGGTTGCTTTGGTGGTCTTGGTGGCGGTTGCCGGGTAGCCCTGGAACTCGCGGGTTTCGGGGGTGACCTGCTTGACCTCGGAGTTGTCGCCCGCGGTTGCGGTGACCTTGAACTTCAGGATGGAGTTCGCCTGAATCTCGGAGGTCTTGGCGGGAACCTCGTTGCCCTGCTTGTCCTTAGAAGGCTTGCTGGTGACCTTGTCCGAGGTGCTGACGGTGCCGGTGGTGCCATCGAGCACGTAGGGCACGGTTGCGGTTGCGCCAGCCTGCTTGTCCACAGCGACCACGGAGCCGTTGGGCAGCACAACCAGGTCGTTTGCCTTGCCGCCGTTCATGGCGACCTCGGCGATCAGCTTGTCCGCTGCGCCGCCGTCAATCACGCCGACCTTGCCGGTGCCGAAGTCAGAGACGTACACCAGGTCGTTATCCTCGTCGTTGTCCAGTGCGAGTGCCTGGGTGCCGACCGGGATGAACTTCTTGAACTCGTGGGTGGTCGCATCGTAGATGGACACGCCAGAGTTCGCGCCCTTCACACCCTGGGAGGAGACGTAAATTTCGTTCTGGGAGTGGTCAATCGCGATGTCGGAGGGGCGAACCTCACCCTCAGCGTTACCCTTGGTGTCGAAGCTGCTCTCTACCTTGAAAGTCTTGGTGTCGATGACGAAAATCTTGCCGCCGGTACGCTCGGGCACGTACAGCTTGCCGCCGTCGACCAGGATGTTCATGCTGATGTAGCGGGTGCCGCCGTCGGGTGCGCCTTCGAGCTGGATCTTCTCAACCTGCTTGGTCTTCAGGTCGATAGCGGATACGAAGAAGCGACCGGTGACGAACGCCTTACCGGACTCGTGGTCAACCAGAACGGAGCGGGGGTGCTCAATCCAGTTCGGGTCGGTCTCTGCGATACCGGCGGTGGTCCAGGTCTGCTGCAGGGTTTCCTGGTCGTACACGGAAATGGAGTTGTCGGTGGTGTTGGTGACCCAGAC